>JANYFQ010000361.1 GCA_025362615.1 Hymenobacter sp.
AACTTGCTGACGCTGATGCGGGCCTTGCGCACGCCGGGCAGCTCGGCCATCACGCGGTCGAGTACGCGGTGGCCGACGTGTTCGAGCAGGCGGGCGGGCTGCTTCATTTCCTCCACTACGAGGCGGTAAAGCACCTCGTAGTTCACCGTCTGCGTGAGGCGGTCGGTGCTGCCGGCGGCCAGCAGGTCGGTGGTCACGTACAGGTCGATGCCGTACTTGTTGCCGATTTTTTGCTCTTCGTCGTAGTAGCCGTGAAAGGCAAAAAATTCTAATCCTTCGAGTGCGATTTGTCCCATGTAGGCGGCGGATTTTGGGGGTGAATTGGGGTGAGCTGTTGGCCTGCAACAAACTACCGGCGTTAAGGTGGCGGACCGGAACGCAAAAAGTCCGCGCAAAGCACGGACTTTTTGGGTGAAATCAGCAAAAAAAGGCAGCTTAACGTGGCACCGCCAGGCCCCGGCCGCCTGACCTATATTTCGTCAAAAAACGACCCGCCGCCACCCATCGGGCCACCGGGGTGGGTGTTGGGCGAAGGCGGCGACACCTCGGGGTGGCTGGGCGTTACGGGCTGAATATCGGGCCGTACCGGCTCTACCTGGGGGGCCGGCGGTTCGGGCACCTGCGCAGGTCCGGGGTTGGGTACCTGCGGGGCGGGCGAGGTGCCGGGGTTTTCGGCCGGGGCAGCGGGGCGCTCTATTTCGGGGCTGGGGGCGGTGGCGGGCGTGTAGGGGTCGGGCTGCTGGCCGGGCTTGGGATTGTAGCTGGTAGGCTGGTTATCAGCTACTGCTGCGGGCAAGGCCACGGCGGCTTCGACGGCAGCAGGTTGCTTGGCAGCCCCGGTTGGCTCTGGGGCGGCGTACGCGGCGGGGGCCGCAGGGGCGGCGGGCGCAGCGGCCATGCCCGGCGAAAAACTGGAAGTAGCAGCAGTGACAAACATAGCGGTTTCAGTTTCGGCGGCCGGTTCTTTCGGGCGCTCTACCTGTACGGCGGCGGCCCGCGAAAGGATGGCGGCCGGCCCGGTTTTGGCCCGGCCCCGCGCTTTCTCCACTTTGTCGAGGGCATCGGTGGCGAGGTGGTGCAGGTCGCGCACAAGCGTGTCGAGCTGCTGCTCCAGGCGCTGGCAATTCTGGCCCATGCTGGCCACTTCGCGCTGCATATCGGCCACAATTTTTTCGGCCGTTTGCTGGCTTTCGTCGGTGAGGGCGCGGGCGCGCTGGCGGGCTTCGGCCAGCAGCTGCTCGGCCTGGAGCTGGGCCTCGCGGATGCGGAGGTCGGCGTCGCGCTGGGCTTGCTCGGTGATGGCGGCGCTGGTGTCTTCGGCCGTTTTGAGGGTGCGGTAGAGGCTGCTTTCGACCTCGCGCATCTTCTGCACGTCTTGCTGGGCGTGGTCGAGCTTGAGGCGCAGCTCGCGGCTTTCGTCCTGCATCTTTTCCCACTGTTGCGAGAGGGTGTTCAAAAACGCCTGCACTTCGTCTTTATCAATGCCGCGAAACGACTTTTCAAAGGTTTTCTGGCGAATGTCGAGCGGGGTGAGTTTCATTTTTTGACAAAGAGTGCGGGGGCAAATTTCGCACAGAGTTCACGGAGTTCCACGGAGTTTTTTTGGGATGAACGGTTTTCAGGCTTGAAAAAAATGAAGTGTGAGCAACAATTCAACAATAAAAAAATTCAGCAATCAAGGCCAAAAACCCCCAGCGTACGGTCGTCGCTGCACGAAACCAGCGTATTTCCACCGGCCCACACCAATTTATTTACCGATGTGCCGTGGCCGGCGGCGCGGGCGCGGTCAATCACGCGGAGCAGTTCGAGCGAATGCACGTCCCATATTTTGATGCTTTTGTCGAGGCTGCACGAGGCCAGGTAACGGCCGTCGGGACTGATGGCCAGGTAGTTGATGGTGTGGAGGTGGGCGGCTACGGTCTGGGCCAGAGCGTAGGGGGCACCGCTGTCGTCGGCCCGGTTCCAGGCCCGGATTTGGGCATCGCGGCCCGCCGTGAGCAGGCGGCCGTCGGCGGTGTAGGCCACCGCGAACACCGAATTTGTACTCTCGCCCAGCGCCTGCCTCACGGCCAGCGTGTCGAGGTCGAGCACGTAGGTCAAGGCATCGGAAGCGCCAACAACCAACTCGCGGCTTTCCTCGTGCAGTGCCAGGCAGCGCAACGATTTGGTGCTGACCCGTAAAAGCTGCTCAACCCGCAAATCGGGCAGCGCGAGCACGGCCAGCGTACCATCGCCGAGCGCCGCGTAGAGCCGCTGGCGGGCGGGCGAATGCGCGAGGTCGAACACCGCCAGCGGCGGCAGCGCCACGGTCCGGACCAGTGTCTTATCGTTCAGTGCAATAGCCTGAATGCCTTGGTAGTTGTGCCCCAGCAGCAGCCAGTCGTATTCGGGTAAATACCGCAGGGCGTACACCGAGTTTTCGACGCGGGCCAGCAACTCGCCGTCGTGCGTGGGCTGCGCGGCATCCCAGGCCACGACCAGCCCATCGGCCCCGCTCGAAAAAACCGTGGTGCCCGGCCCGGCCGTCAGGGCAAAAACCGCGTCGCGGTGCCCGGCGAGGGCGGCAATTTTGCGGACGGTGGGGCGAACCATGCCGCGAAGGTAGGGCGGCTGCCCCCGCTGCCGTTACCTTCGCGCCGTGCCGCTGCATTCGCTCCAACGCCTTGCCCCCACCGCCGTGCTCGGCCTTTGGCACCGCACCGAAACCGTGGCGGACCTCTGGCCGCTGCTGCCGCCGGGTTGTGCGCCCATCTACCGCGCCTTGCAGCCCGCCACCGCCGATGCCAACCGCCTGGGGCAGTGGCTGGCGGCGCGGGTGCTGCTGTACCGGCTGCTGCCCGAAATACAACTTGTCGCCGCCGAAACCTGGCTCGAAAACGACGCCCACGGCCGGCCGCTGCTGCGCGGCCCCGGCCCGGCACTGGGCGCAGTGGCGGTGTCGCACTCCGGCGAGTGGGCGGCGGTGCTGCTGAGCGCCCGCGGGGCCGTGGGGGTTGATGTGGAGGTTGTGCGGGACAAGGCCCAGCGGTTGGCCGCTAAATTTCTTTCCGAAACTGAAGCTGCCGCCGCCGCCCGTACGCCCACCGCCGCGCACTTCACGCTGCTGTGGAGCGCCAAAGAAACCCTGTACAAGCTGGCCGGCCGGCGCGGCATCATCTTCAAAACCCAGCTCTTACTCGATGCTTTTGAGCCGGCCGCTTCGGGCACCATTCCGGCCGCGCTGTGGCTGGATGGCGCGGCAACCCGGCACCGCGTTTGCTATTGCCAGCCAGCCCCCGGCTACGTGCTTACGTATGCTTTCTTTGTCAATGAGTGAGTGAGTGAATGAGCGGAATGAGTGAATTATTAGCTGATGTTACGCGGGGAATTTGAGTGCCTTGTGTTTCTCGTTGCTTGTTTCTTGTTGCATTCGGGCCTCAAAACCGCTCGGAAGCCCCGAACAAGAAACGAGAAACAAGAAACAGCCCGCGTAACATCAGTTATTAGCTTGGTCACGCAAGGCGACGCACGGCCAACTAATAATTCACTCATTCGCTCATCCACTCACTCACTCATTGCCCCTTTCCATTTATTGAAAAAAATGTCCATTCCCCGTCTTGCCATCCTGGCCGCCGTGGCCGTATTGGCTGCCAGCCTTGCCTTCAGCACCGCCCGAGCCCAAACCGTGGCCGATTTCACCCTTAAAACCGCCGCCAACGCCGACGTGGCCCTGCGTAGCTACAGCGGCAAAAAAGCCGTGGTGGTCGTGTTCCTCAACCCGGCCTGCGCGTTTTCGCGGCTTTACCAGGACCGGCTTTCGGCCCTCAACGGCCGCTACGGGGGCCAGGGCGTGCAGTTTCTGTTCATCAACGTGCCCATCAACCTCGACGCGGCCGGCGCGGCGGCCCCCGGCGATATTGAGCTGCCAACCCTCACCGACCCCGGCTCGCTGGCCAGCGCGGCGCTCGGCGTCAGCAAAACGGCCGAAGCCGTGGTGCTGCAAGCCGAAGGCAGCGGCTTCGCCGTGCGCTACCGGGGTGCTATTGACGACAACCCGCAGGTAGCCAGCAATGTGCAGCAAAAATATTTGCAGCAAGTGCTGGACAATTTGCTGGGCGGACGGCCGGCCGGTGTAGAAGGCAAACGGGCCGCTGGCTGCCTGATAAAGCGGTAGCGACGAAGAGCATTTCATGTATGAACCCCCCGGCGAACCGAAGCTCCGACCCGCTCTATGAATCGCTTGAAGACCGCCCGCCGCCGTCAGATTCGGCAGATTTTACCGCAGGTGTGCGTCAGATGCGGCGCAACGACCGACCTAAGCATCGACCATATCCTGCCGCGCGTGTACGGCGGCGGCAATGCACTTTCCAACCTGCAAATGCTTTGCCTGCCCTGCCATCAGCAAAAGGCCCGCAAGGAAGTTCGCTACCGCGACCCGCTCGTGAACTGGCACAAGGGCCGGAAGTTAGCCCGGCGCATTGCCGCTGCCGCCGCCGCTACTCCAAAATACCCAGCAGTGCCGCCACTTCTTCGGCTTTGCCGCGCTCTTGCAATTTCTCGAAGCTGAATTGCAGGTTGCGAAGGGCGCGGCGTACGATGTCGAGGTTGGAGCAGGGCTCGAAAAAAACGTCGTTCGGCGTGAGGTTGAGTTGGCGGACGTAGTGCTCGATGTCGGTGCGCGAGAGCACGAGGCCCCGGTTGTAGCAGTTGATGTAGAGCGGTGGCCCTTCGGCAGGGCGGTAAATCAGTACGAACAGGTTGGGCAGGTTCACGCCGAATATGGGCAGGCCCAGGCGCTGGGCCACCAGTAGATACAATACGCACAAAGTCAGGGGGTTGCCGCGCTTGCTCTCGACTACGCGTTGGAGCATGGAGTTGGCCGGCGAGTGAAAGTGCTGGGTGTTGGCGGCGAACTTATGCACCCGAAACAGCACGTAATTCAGGGCCTGCACCTGGTCGGTGGGGCTGAGGCCGGGCACGAGCAGTTCGGCGGCTTCGTGGCGGAGCTGCTCGATGGCGCGGTTCAGGGCCTGCAAATCGGCGTCGGGGTACTGGTAGGTATTGAGGAGCCACATCCCTTCGAGCAAATCGGCGGCTCCGCCCTCGCGCCACACCCGCAGCCGCTGCTGAAGGCCCTCAAATTGAAGCTGATGGATGAGATTGGCCAGGCGTTCCTGCTGTTGCGGGTCGAGGCTTTCCTGCCAGCTATCTTCCAAAAACGGGATGATGCTCTCGCCCAAATACTGGATTTGGCCTTCGATGTGCGGGGCCACCTCGGGGTCGTCGAGGAGGGAAATGAGGGCTTTGATTTCGGGGGTTGTCATGCAGAAAATACAGTCGGCCGCCAGCGCGGCGGGGCCGAAAGTAACCCCAAAACGCGGTTTTGGGTTTCCGGCGAAGCCCACAGCCCCGCCAACGGGCCACCGCTCCGAAGCCCGGCAATTACATTTGATTGCCCAGCTTCGCCTGCTGTCGCCTGTCGCCCTCAAATCTGCTTCCTTCGCCCGCCCATGCCGCCCGCCAAAAAAATACCCGACAATTCTGTTCTCGACATTACCGGCCTTTTCGAGCGGCTGGCCGTGGCCAACGCTGCCCCGCCGCCGCCGCCCAAACCCAAGCCGCCGCTCTACATCGAAACCTTTCCGGGGTCGGGGGTGATGACGTATAATTACAATTATTACTACGACGAGCCGCCCACGCTGGGCGAAACCTACGGCCTCAAACTGGGCCTCACGCCGCGCCAGGTTACGTGGCTCGACAAGTTTTATCCGCCCGCCAACAACGCCTTCCTCGCCGTCGAGCCGGCCTTGCAAGCCACGTTGCTCCTCTACCTGGCCGTGCTGCCCGACCTCGACCGCCACCTCAAAAACACGGGCTCCACGCTGGCCCAGGAAGCTAAAATCCTCGAAGACCGCGCCCGCTCCATTGCCTACCAGGAAGGCTATTATTATCAGCCCGAATTTCGGAGCGGCGGCAAGGCGGGCACCGACATTTACCTGGCCATTTTCCGGCTTTGCGAGAATGGCCTGCGGTCGCACTTCAACTACAACCGCAAGGGCACCAAGCTTTTCGCCCGGAAGATAACCAAGCTCGAACCCGAGTTTGACAAGCGCATGGGCCACTTTGTGCAGCGGCTGCTTCCCACGCTGCTGGCCCAGGTGCCGCCGCCGGGTGCGGAAACTGAAGTGGCATTCAACGAGCAATCGCCGACCCGGTGGAAGCTGTATTTTGAATCCCTGACGGCCCTGCTGCCCGCCAAGGTGCCCGCGTTTTTGAAGGGCCTCGACCAACTTCTCAAAGCCAACAAGCAAAACCCCAACCGCGAAGCCATCTACTTCGAGGCCGCCAAAGCCCTGGGCAAACTCGACCCCGAAACCACCTTGAAGCTGTACGTACAGTACCTTCACGACGGCAACAAGTGGGTGCATCCGCAACCCAAGCCGCTGCCCAAGTCCCTCGAAAAAGTGCTATTTCCGCTGCCCGAACACGCCCAGCGTTTCACCATGCTCGTGGGACTGCTTCAACTGAACAACGACCGCAAAACGGCCCTCGAAAACGTGGCCAAAATCTACGTGCGCGAGCGCAAAAAAATCGAACTCGACATGAGCGCCGTGCTGACCGTGCGCGACCAGCACGCCGGCACCGTGGAGCTGCTCAACGAGTACCTGCGCGATGAGCCAGCGGCCTCGCCCATTGCTTCGGTGACAACGGCTACCAAAAAACTGGTTCCGGCCGCTGCTGCGAAGGTTGCCAAAGTGGCTTCGGCCACTCCGGCCGCCGACGAATCCGCCGCCAAAACGACCGCCAAAACTGCTGCCAAAACGACTGCTAAATCCACCCCCAAGTCCACCACCAAAAGCCCGAAACAGCCAAAAAGTGACGGCTTCGGTCCTGTGTTCACCCCCGGCTTGGCGCTGGCGGCGGTGCAGCAGGCATTTTTACACCTTTTCAAAGCCCCTACCTTTGCCCTGCCCCAGGCCCAGGCCGAAGCCTTCGCCAAGGCCCACGGCACCTTCCGCAACCAGCTTGTTGATGGCCTCAACGATGCCTGCTACGAACTGCTGGATGACGTGCTGATTGAGGAAGACGGCCCCGACTACACGATTTACGCGCCTCACTACCAGAAAATTACCGCTTAACGAATGTTGGATAACATCAAACCCAAGGAAGCCACGGCCATCGTCAATTCGTTGCTGGGGGGCGTGGTGCCCAAGCTGGGCGTGCAGCACATTACGGTGGGGCGCTCGCCCGAAATCGCGGCCTTCATTCAGGCGCTGACCGACGTGAAAAACGGGCACAGTATGGTCAAGTTTTGGATTGGCGACTTCGGCTCCGGCAAGTCGTTCATGCTGCACTTGCTCAATACGGTGGCCCTGAAGCAGAAATTCGTGGTGGCCAACGCCGACTTTACGCCCGATAACCGCCTGTATGCCAACGATGGTAAGGCCGTGGCCCTCTACACGGCCATCATGGACAACGTGGCCATCCAGACCAAGCCCGAGGGCGGGGCGCTGGCCACGCTGCTCGAAAAATGGATTGAGCAAGTGGTGAGCCAAACCGCACTCGACCAGGGCATTGCGCTCACCGAAATCCGCGAAGCCCGGCACCTGCCCCGCATTCAGGCTGCCATCATGACCACCATTCAGGGGCTGACCGACGTGGGCGGCTTCGATTTTGGCACCGTGGTGTTGAAGTATTACGAAGGCTACATTACTGACAATGAACTGCTTTGCCGCCACGCCCTGAAATGGCTGAAAGGGGAGTACCGCACCAAAACCGAGGCCCGGCAAGACCTGGGCGTGCGCGAAATCATCAACGACGTGAATTATTATGATATGCTCAAGAACTTTTGCCGGTTGTTTGTGAGCATCGGCTACAGCGGGTTCATGATTAACCTCGACGAGGCCATCAACCTTTACAAAATCTCGACTTCGACCTCGCGCGACAAGAATTATGAGAAGATTCTGACGATTTACAACGACTGTTTCCAGGGCAAAATCAACCACTTTTTCCTCAACTTCGCCGGCACCCGCGAGGTGCTCGAGAACGAGCGGCGCGGCCTTTTCAGCTACCGCGCCCTCAAGTCGCGGCTCGAGGTGAATAAGTTTGAAACCGCCGAAATCCGCGATTTTGCCCAGCCCGTCATCCGCCTCATGCCCCTGACGCACAACGAGGTATTCGTGCTGCTGCAAAAGCTGAAGGAGATTTTCGACTTCAACTACCAGACCGACATCGCCGTGTCGGAGGCCGACATTCACCTCTTCATGGAGGAGCTGTTCAACAAGCCGGGGGCCAGCGAATTTCTCACGCCCCGCGAGGTCATCCGCGACTTCTTGAACATCCTGAGCCTGCTGCGCCAAAACCCGGGCCTGGACAAGAAAAAGCTGTTCGGCGACATTGAAATCCGGGACGAGCGGCCGAGCGAAACGGCGTTGGATACGCTGCTGGAAGGGATTGACGTGCTGTAACTGCCGTTAGCTCTTGCCCATGCCCACCGCTTACGACCTGCTTACCGAGCCCATCCGGCGCTACGTGCGCGACCAGCGGTGGGAAGAACTGCGGCCCATTCAAGCAGCTGCCATTCAGCATATTACGACTTCGGACGACAACTTTATCCTGGCCTCGCGCACGGCTTCGGGCAAGACGGAAGCAGCGTTTTTGCCCATCCTCTCGAAGGTGGATTTTGGGCCGCCCGGCGTGCGGGTGCTGTACGTTTCGCCCCTCATCGCGCTCATCAACGACCAGTTTCAGCGCGTCGAGCAGCTTTGCCAGTACCTGGACGTGCGCGTGACGAAGTGGCACGGCGAAGCCAGCCGCGCCGACAAGCAAAGTTTGGTGCGCCAACCCACTGGCATCGTGCTGATTACGCCGGAGTCGCTGGAGGCCATGTTCGTGCATTCGCCTTACAGTGTGCAGGCGCTTTTTGGGCACCTGGATTACGTGGTGGTGGACGAAATTCACTCGTTTCTGGGCACCGACCGGGGGCTGCAATTGCAGTCGTTGCTGGCGCGGCTGCGGGCGCGGCAGGCGGGGCGCTTCGCCACGGTGGGGCTGTCGGCAACCATCGGCGATTATGCTGAGGCCAAGCACTTTACCGGCGAGCCGGAGCGCACCCGCGTGTTGCTCGACCGGGCCGCGAAGGAAATGACGACCGAGTTTCGGTACTTCCCGGCGGCCCGGCTGGGGGGCGACGTGCCGCTCGATTTGCTGAAGGATTTGTACCGGCAAACCCACGCCAGCAAGGTGCTCATCTTCCCCAACAGCCGGGGACTGGCCGAGGTCATCGCCGTGAAGCTGAGGCAGATAGCGGAGCGGGTGAACGGGCACGCCAACTACTTTTCGCACCATTCGTCGGTGCATAAGCAGGTGCGCGAGTACGTCGAAGACTTCGCCAAGAACAACCAGCGGCAGCCGTTTTGCATTGCCTGCACGTCCACGCTGGAGCTTGGTATTGACATTGGGTCGGTGGACAAGGTGGTGCAACTCGATACGGCCCAGTCGGTTGCCTCGCTCATTCAGCGGGTGGGGAGGAGCGGGCGGCGCGACGGTGCCCCGAGCCAACTGCTGCTCTACGCCACCACACCGTGGAGCTTGTTGCAGTCGCTGGCCTGCTGGCTGCTCTACCAGGAGGGGTTTGTGGAGCCGCTGCGGGCCGCCCGGCAGCCCCACGATTTGCTGCTGCACCAGGCCCTCTCCATCGTGAAGGAACTGGGCGGCGTGGGCCGCGCCGAGTTGGCCGATTGCCTGCACGAAAACCCGGTTTTTGCCGAAATTGCGCTGCCCGACCTGCACGAAACACTGGACGAATTGCTGCGGATTGACTGGCTCGAATACATTGGCGGTGAGTTGATTATTGGGGTCGAGGGCGAGTTCGTCGTCAATGGGCGCGACTTTTTCAGCGTCTTCAGCAGCGAGCCGGCCTACAAGGTGGTGCATGGCGGCAATACGATTGGCGAAATCCCGTACTCGCCGCAGGTGCAGGCCGAGGAAAACCTGTTTTTGGCGGCCCGCAAGTGGAAAATTCAGTTCGTGGACACCGCCGCCCGGCGCATTGAGGTGGTGCCGGCGAAGGACGGCAAGAAGCCGCTTTTTTTTGGCGGTGGCGGCGTGGTGCATCCGCGCATCCGCGAAAAAATGCTGGAATTATTGGCCTCTGACACGCCGCCCCCCGAGCTGAACGAGGCGGGTGCCGAAGCCCTGCGCGGCTTGCGGCAGGAGTTCGGTACGTGCGCCTGGCCGGCGGAAATTGAGCACGAGCGGCCGGTGTTTGTGCAAGACAACGGACTGCTGCTCTTCACTTTCAGTGGTACGAAAACCAACCGTAGCTTGGCGTTTTTGCTCAAGCGCCTCGACGTGGATTTCACCTACGACGAGGCCCAAAGCAGTTTTGCCCTGCCCGGCGTGGCCTACCGCCTACTGTCGGAGCTTTTCGAGCAACTGCACCTCTACGCCGAAGACGTTGATTTTCACTTGCTGCAAGCCCTCGCCGAAACGCCGGGCCTGATTGACTTCGCCAAGTGGGGCGCGAAACTGCCGCCGCACCTGCAAGTGGCCGTGCTACGGGAACGGTACTACGATTTTGCGGGTGCCATGGCTTTTTTGAGCGAAACGCGGCTGTTGCGGGCGTAAGTGCGGAGTTTGGGACCGGTAGAAAAGTGGTCGGGCGAATTCCCGAAGGGTTCGTCCGGCCACTTTTCGTTGAACGACTCGTGCCAGGGCCGTGCGGGGGCAGCATACGGTCACTCGTCGGACGAAGCCCTTCGGGCGGGTGAAAACCGGGGTGCCGCTCATGGTTCCGGGGGCAATGGTGATGGGGTGCGGAGCCATGCGGGTGCGGGGGCGGGGTTGATTTTCCGAAGGTACGGCTTGGCGCTTGGCGGTGAAGGGGGGTGGCGCGGGGTCGGCGGTTGGCACGGGGTTGTGTGGGCCGATGACCCGCGCACTACATTTGAGGGCCAATACTTTTCTGCCCCATGAACCGCCGCCTCGCCGAAACCGCCGAAGAAGTTATTGCGAACTTTCGCACGTTTATCAAACTCCGCAACAGCAAAAAACAGGAGGAGCGCGACCGATACGGCGACTTCCTACGCAAGGCGAAAATACTGGTGGTAGAACAAATTGACGGCCAGCGCGAGTATGCACCCAGCCGCTTCATTGGCTATCGCCGCAATACCCTGGCAGGGCACGATGGTGCGGACGAGCGCGACGGTACGCGAACCACGCCGCAACTGGAAGCAATATACCAAAAGTGGGTTTTTGACGAAATAGAAGCCGGCCGGTACGTCCGCTTCTGCTCCCAGCACGGCATTACGCGGGAGGTTTCCCACCTCAATACGCCGCTCAAATTCATTTTCTCGCCCGCCTACAAAGCATCCAAATTGGCAACCCGTAGCAAGCCCGCTCAGCAAACGGAGGACGAAGTTGAGGACGCGCCTGTTGCCACCGCACCTGCCATGATGGATTTCCCCCGCAACCAAATCCTTTACGGCCCGCCCGGCACCGGCAAAACCTACCACACCGCCACCCGCGCCGTGGGCATCATTGAGGAGCTGACGGATGCGGAAGTGGCCGCCGCCTATCCCGAGCGCGGGAATTTGCGCCGCCGCTACGAGGAATACCAGCAGGCCAGCCGCATTCAATTCGTAACCTTTCACCAAGCGTTTGGCTACGAGGATTTTGTGGAAGGCATCAAGCCCAATGTCAAGGCCAACGAGTTACGCTATCGCATCGAACCAGGCATTTTTCGGACGATGGCCGCCGCCGCTACTGCCGAGAAACTGCGGACCGCATTGCTCGTCGAAACAAGTGTTTCCACCGAAGAGGAAGCAGATTTTGACCAGCTTTTTGATGATTTTATTACAGGAATACGCAAACAGTTGGCTAGGGGAAAACAGGGTTTCATGTCGGTGAAATCAGGCCGGGAAATTACCATTTATGAAGTGTCTGACAACATGGTTTGGTATCGCTACAGTGATGCCAAAAATCACCACATAACACGGGATGGATTACGTCCTTATTTCCATCACTTCGTTACCGAAACCCAATCAGATTCGGCTTTGCCAAAATATGCTTCTTCGGTAAAGCAGGCGGTTGTCGCGGCTTTGTTGAACCTGCGTAAAAAAACGCCGGCAAGGGTTTACGTTGCGGCCGAACCCGAAAACACCGCCCCCCGCTTCGTCCTCGTCATCGACGAGATAAACCGGGGCAACGTGGCCAACATCTTCGGCGAACTCATCACCCTGCTCGAAGACGACAAGCGGGCCGGGCAGCCCGAGGCCCTGACCGTGAAGCTGCCCTACTCGAAGGAGGATTTCACGGTGCCCGACAACCTGTATTTGCTGGGCACGATGAACACCGCCGACCGCTCGGTGGAAGCCCTCGACACGGCCCTGCGGCGGCGCTTCAGCTTTGATGAGATGCGGCCGGAGGCGGACGTGCTGCGCCGGCAAGTGGGCGCGAACGGCCGCATCGGCACGGGTGACGAGGCCGTGGACGTGGCCCTGCTGCTGGAGGTGCTCAACAGCCGCCTGGAGCAGCTTCTCGACCGCGACCACTGCCTGGGGCACGCGCTGCTGCTGCCCGCAACCGATACGCTGGCGGGCCTGCGGGAGGTGTTCAACCGGAAGATTTTGCCGCTCTTGCAGGAGTATTTCTTTGGCGATTTTGGCAAAATCGGGCTGGTGCTGGGGGAGCGTTTCGTAACGGTGAAATCTGCCGGGGACGGCGATAACCACGGCCTGGCCAAGTTTGCGGGCTACGACAAAGCGGGCCTCAACGAGCGGAAAACGTACCGCCTGCGGGTGCCCGGCGCACCCAACAACGCCCGGCCCGGCGAGTGGTCGGCCGCCGATTTTCAAAGCATCTACGCTGTCCCCACGGCCTGACCCCGCGCCCCATGGCCCACGTCCTGCGGGTACTCGAACACAGCCTTTTGAAGGTCGGCACCCGGCAAGGCAGCGGCGAGAACGCGGCCGAGTTCAAGCCGGCGCACTGGCAGCAACTGCTGCGCTTCCACGACACGGCGGCCGGGGGCCGCTACTACGACATCCGCCACCGGGCCGTGCGCTTCAAGCACTACGTGGGCGTGTTGCAGGTCGGCGACCTTACCATTGAGGTGCTGCCCAAGGCCGATGCCGTGCCGGGGGCCGAAGCCGACGGCAACGAGGACTTCGACCGCTGGCGGCGGCTGTTGCTGCGGCTGCTGGCCGAGGCGGGCCTGCTGCCCGTGGACGCCTTCGGCACGGCGCACCTGCGCGAGCGCCCGCACAGCCTGCTCGACCTCTACCTTGACTTGTTTATGACCGAAGTGGAAACCCTGCTGCGGCGCGGCCTCGTGCGGCGCTACCGCCAGCACGAGGGGCAGGTGAAGGCCTTGAAGGGCAGCTTGTTGTTTGGGCCGCACCTGGCCCGCAACGTGGTGCATCAGGAGCGGTTTTATACCCGCCACCAAACCTACGACCCCGACCACCTGCCCCACCGCCTGCTGCGGCAGGCCCTGGCGCTGCTGCCCGCGCTCACCCACGAGGCGGGCTTGCGGGGCCGGGCCGCCCGCGCCCTGCTGGCC
>JANYFQ010000032.1 GCA_025362615.1 Hymenobacter sp.
TTTTTGGCGCCACGCTTGATAGCGCTGCCCGTTTTGTGGGCTACGTTGCTAGCAGCATCCTTGGTATTGTCGATGGCTTGGCCAGCGTTTGTTTTGCCGGTTTTGGTCACCACTTTGGTGGTGCCGTTGTCGCGCGTCTTAACTTCCGTGGTCGGAGTGGTTTGGGCAAAGGCGGCCGTGGCGAAAGCGGAAAACGCGAGCAACAGGGTTACTTTTTTCATGGGGTCAGGAGAAAGAAAAAGGGTTGTGTGGGGTTTGTACGCTCCCACCGGGCAAAGGTTGGTGCAAGGAGCGTGCCGCAGTTGGCCGGGCAGCGAAAAAGCTCTTTGGGCCAGTTCAGGGCAAGAGCAACGAGCTGTCGCCGTAGCTCAGGAAGCGGTAGTTATTGGCCAGGGCGTGGGCGTAAACACTGCGCCACGACGGCCCGATGAGCGCCGCCACCAGCAGCAGCAAGGTGCTTGCGGGCTGATGAAAATTGGTGACCATCCCCTGCACCAGCCGAAACTCGTAGCCGGGCGCAATCAGCAGGCAGGTGCGGGCCTCCAGCGCGTCGGTGCCGGTGGCTTCGAGGTGGGCCAGCAGGGCCCGCAAGGCGGCTTCGGGCGTGGGGTGGGCCGTTTCGGCGGCGTAGGGCTGCCACTGCGCCACGAGCAGCGGGGCGGCGGGGTTGGCGGTGCTTTGCAGCAGCCCGGCTCCCAGCCAATACAGGCTTTCGAGGGTGCGTAAGCTGGTGGTGCCCACGGCGATGACGGGGCGCGGACGGTGGGCCAGTAGTTGGCGTAGCAGGGCGGCCGTGGCCACCAGCGGTTCGGTGTGCATGGGGTGGTCGGCCATGTGCTCGGCCTTGACGGGCTGAAACGTGCCCGCCCCAACGTGCAGCGTGACGTGCGCCGTGGCGAAACCACTGGCATGCAGTTTATTCAATAGCTCGGGCGTGAAATGCAGGCCGGCGGTGGGGGCGGCCACGGCCCCTTCGTGGGCGGCGTACACGGTTTGGTAGCGCATGGCATCGGCGGCGGTGGCGGGGCGGTTGAGGTAGGGCGGCAGGGGCAGGCGGCCGGCGGCTTGCAGCACCTCGGCGAAGGGAAGCGCGGCGGGCATCCAGCTAAAGCGCACCAGCGACGTGCCGTCTTCGGCGCTTTGGCGGTGGGCGGTGAGGGTAGCGGGCTGGCCGTGGGCTTCAAAAGCCAGGGTCACGGGGCCGTCTTTCCAGCGTTTGCCGTTGCCCACGAGGCAGCGCCAGGTGCAGGCGGTCGTCTGTTGCATGGCGGGCTCGAGGGCGGTGTGCGGGGCCACGGGCTCCAGGCAAAACAGTTCCACGACCGCGCCCGTGGGCTTCTGACAAAACAGCCGCGCCCGCACCACCTTGGTGTCGTTGAAGACGAGCAGCGCCCCCGGCGGCAGCTCGGCGGGCAAATCGGTAAAGTGTTTGTCTGCGATAACGCCGCCCCGGCTCACGAGCAAGCGGCTGGCGGCACGGTCGGGCAGCGGCTCGGCGGCAATGCGCTCGGGCGGCAGCAGGTAACTGAAATCGTGGATGGAAAGCGCCTGGGGCGCGGTGTCGGGAGTCATGCCCGCAAAGGTCGGGCTGGCGTTCGGTTTTTAAGGTTAGGAGTTGGGTTTTAAGCGTTATTATTTCAATATTTAGTATTTATTTTTAAACATTTAAAGCTTCTCGTCTTGCCCAATACCTAAAATCCAACACCTAAAACCCAATACCTAAAACCCAACACCCGCCCCCTACCGGCGCCGGAACAGCAACAAATGCTGCTGCGGCAGCGTTTCCACCACCGCCACAAAATCTAACCCGATGGCCGCCATTTCTTTGCGGGCCTGGGCCACGCTCATTTTATGGATGCGCTTGATGGGCACGTCCGCGTCTTCGGCCCGGTACTCGACCAGCGCCAGGCGGCCGGTGCCGGGGCGCAAGGCCCGGCGGATGGCGCGGCCCATCTCGCGCGGGTGGTCGAACTCGTGGTAAGCATCCACAATCAGCACCAAATCAACGCCATCAACCGGTAGCCGCGGGTCATCGACGCGGCCCAGCACGGGCTGCACGTTGGCCACGTTGCGTTGCGCTTTGGTTTGATTGAGGGCGGCTATCATTTCGGGCTGAATATCAACGGCCAGCACCCGGCCCTGTGGCACTTGCTGGGCCAACTGAAACGAGAAGAAGCCCGTGCCCGCGCCAATGTCGGCCACTACATCGGTTGGTTTCAGTTTCAACTCCTTAATCAGCAAATTAGTACCTTCCTCTTTGGCGCGGCCCGAGCGTTCGAGCCAGTCGGCCCCTTCGTGGCCCATGACGTGGGCAATCTGCCGGCCCAGGTAGTAACGGGCAATGCCGTTGGGGTCGCGGGGCGGGGCGGTTTCGTAGCCGCTGGTATCGGGCATGGTGGTGCGGCTGGTGGCCGCGTAGCGCCCGGCACCGGTGGCCGGGCCGGTTTCGGCGGGCAGCTGCGTACACGACGAATTAGCCAGCACGTACCCCGCTCCTACCGCCGTCAGCAAAAGAAAACACTTCATATAACCTGCAAGTACGCACTTAATTTTTTGCCCAACAAACCCGGTGGTTTCGGCGTTCGGCAGCACCCGGCAGACGGGTCATTGCGGCGGCTAACGACCAATTAGCCAAGCACTAAATAATTTTTTTGAGCTAAAAAACCACACAAAAGCTCTTTGTTGCGTACTAGGTCCATATCTGTCACCTTTTAAACTTGATTTCCCATGAAAAATATTTTTGCCAGACTGGCGGCCGTAGCGGCCGTGGCCCTGTCGCTGGGCAGCTGCAACCGCGCCGAATACGCCACCTTGCCCGCCTCGTCGGCCTACCTGGGTTCGCCGGCCCGCGCCCACCGTGCGGCCGTGGCCATTGCCCCCGTTTCGCAGGCCCCGGCGGCTACTTTGGCGGCTCCCGTGGCCGCAACGGCAACAAATAAGCCGGCCGATGAGCCGACGAAAGCAGCGACGGCCGTTGCGCCAACCGCACCACTGCCAGCCGCGCCGGTAGCCGCCGCCCAAGCCGACGAAGCCCGTCCGGCGGCCGTAGCAACGGCCGAACCAACAGCCAAGTCCGGTCTGATGCAGACGCTGTTGGCCAAAAAAGTACTGCGCCAAGCTGACCGGCTGACCAGCAATTTGCAACAACGCGCCGAACACCGCAACACCGCCAGCACGGCCAAAGGCGGCCTCAATTCCAACCTCAAGCTGGGCATTATTTTGCTCGTGGTGGGGGCGATTGTCACGCTGCTGCCGGGTGGCATTTTCGACCTCATCGGCGCTATAATTGCCATCATTGGCTTGCTCTTTATCTTGCTGGCAATTCTTGACATGGTGTAGCCCCGGCAGCGGACAAACCGCTCGAACTGCACAAACGCTCCGGCTGCCATTGGGTAGCTGGGGCGTTTTTTTGTTTTTAGTTTAGGACTTACGCACACCACCCAACCGCGAAGCGGTGTCGTGTTGGCAGTCAAGTGGTTTGTAGAAATCCTAAACCGCGAAGCGGTGGCACCTGACAAGGGCGGGAGGTGTCACCGCTTCGCGGTTTGGGACTGACCTTCATGCCGTTACTACCAACATCTCACCGCTTCGCGGTTGGCAGGTTTAACCGAGTGCGTAAGTCCTATAGTTGTTGAGGTAGTTTAAGCGGGGCGGGACGGTTTTTTTCACGGGCACCTGCCAGGCGGGCACCTGCTAATCGTTGCAGGCTTTGTTACGATTAGCGGGCGGGCGGCGAAAAAAGTCGCCCGCCCGCACCGCCGCCGCTCTTTTCGCATGGCCCTTGCTACCTTCGGGACGCTTTTACGGTCCTACCAGCACCCTGTTTCTAACCGCCTGCTTCGTTGAGTTTATTCCTGACCCCGCGCTTTTTTGGGTTGCTGCTGGCCACCGTAGTGGGGCTGACGGCCGCCTTTTTTTTACCGGTGCTGTGGCCCCCGATGCAGGTGGCACTGGGCTTGGTGCTGGCCCTCACGCTGCTCGATGCGGGCTTGCTCTACCTGTCAGCCCGACGCACGGCTGCGCCGGTTTTTGGCCGGCGTGTGCTGGGCGACAAGCTCGCCAATGGCTCGGACAACGACGTGCGGCTCTACGTTGAAAACCGCTACAATTTTCCGGTTTCGACGGAAATAATTGACGAGATACCGCACCAGTTTCAGCGGCGCGACGTGCTGTTTGCGGCCCGCATTGGGGCGGGCCAGACGCAGGTTATTACCTACCAACTGCGGCCCACCAAGCGCGGCGAATACGAGTTTGGGGCGCTCAACATCTACGCCGCCTCGCCGCTGGGGCTGGTGCGCCGCCGGTTTCGGCACGAGGCGGGCCGGGTGGTGCCGGTGTACCCGTCGTTTTTGCAGATGCGGCAGTACGAGTTGCTGGCCATCAGCAACCGCCTTACCGAGGTGGGCGTCAAGCGCATCCGCCGGGTGGGGCAGAGCATGGAGTTCGAGCAAATCAGGCCCTACGTGGCCGGCGACGACCCGCGCAGCATCAACTGGAAGGCCACCGCCCGCCGCAGCACCGGCGCGGCCGACAGCCTGGTGGTGAACCACTTCCAGGACGAACGCGCCCAGCAAGTCTATTGCCTCATCGACAAAGGCCGGGTGATGCGGATGCCCTTCGCCGGCCTCAGCCTGCTCGATTACGCCATCAACGCCACCCTTGTGGTGAGCAACATTGCGCTGCTCAAGCACGACAGGGCGGGGCTCATTACCTTCAGCAACCGCCCTGGCGCGACACTCGCCGCCGACCGCCGCCCCGGCCACCTGCTCAAGCTGCTCGAAATCCTTTACCGCCAGAAAACCAAGTACCTCGAAACCGATTTTGAGTTGCTCTACTCCACCGTCCGGGCCCGCGTCCGGCAGCGCAGCCTGCTCATTTTGTTCACCAACTTCGAAACCCTGCACGGGATGCAGCGGCAACTGCCCTACCTGCGCCGGCTGGCGAAGGACCATTTGCTGCTGGTGGTCTTTTTTGAAAACACCGAGCTGCGGACTTACCTCGACACCGACCCCGCTACCACCGAAGACATTTACAACCAGACCATCGCCGAAAAATTCGCCCAGGAAAAGCGGCAAATTGTGCTGGAATTGCAACGCTACGGCATTCACTCGCTCTTGACGGCCCCGCAGGATTTAACGGTGAATACCATCAATAAATACCTGGAGTTTAAAGCCCGTGGCCTCCTCTAGACCGCAGATTCAAACGGATTTAACCGATGGAACGGATGCGCCGCTGGCGCGGCTGGCCACGCTGTTGGGTCGGTGCGTAGCGCGGGTTTTCAACCCGCGCGGCAGGAGTTTTGGTGGAGCTGTGATTTATTTTTAGTGAAGGGTATGCGGATTTATTTGCTGATTGTTGGGGCAGTTTTTTTGGGTAGGCTTGGTGTGGCGCAGCCGCTTAATGCGCTGCTGCCCAAGCCGGCCGAAATTCGCTGGGGCGGCGGGCGGCTGGTGCTGCAAGCGCCGTTGGTGGCGGCCTTCGAGCCGGGGGCTTCGCCGCTGGTGCGGGCGGCGGTGCAGCGCACGCTGGCGCGGCTTGCGCCGCAACCCACCAATTCGCCAACCCGCCAACCCACTACTTCGCCAACCCGCCAGCCCGCCAATTCGCCGGGCTTGCAAATCCGCTACGGGCACGAGGGACGGCCCGAAGCCTTTGACGAAGAACGGTATAGCCTGCGCGTAACGCCCGTCGGGGTGCTCATCGACGCGCCCACCAGCCTGGGGGTGTTGCGGGCGCTGGCCACGCTGGAGCAACTGCCTGCGGCCGAAAAAGCCGGTAAGAAGCAACGGTTTTTGCCCGAAGCCGACATCCGCGACGCGCCCCGCTTTGCCTGGCGGGGGCTGCTGCTCGACCCCGTGCGGCACTTTTTGCCGGTGGCCGTCATCAAGCGCAACCTCGACGGGATGGCGGCGGCCAAGCTCAACGTATTGCACTGGCATTTGAGCGACGACCAGGGCTTTCGGGTCGAGAGCCGGCTGTTTCCACTGCTGCACACGGCCAGCGGCGGCGGCTACTACACGGCGGCCGACGTGCGCGAGGTGCTGGCCTACGCCGCCGCCCGGGGCATCCGGGTGCTGCCCGAGTTCGACGTGCCCAGCCACACCACCGCCTGGATGGTGGCCTACCCGCGCCTGGCCACCCCCGACACCACGTACCGGCCCTACCTCGGCTGGCGCACCACCAACGTGGGCCTCGACCCGACCCGCGAAACGACCTATACCTTTCTGGATTCGCTGCTGACGGAGATGAGCGGCCTGTTCCCGGACCCGTACTTCCACGCCGGGGGCGACGAGTTCAACGGCAAGCAGTGGCTGCGCTCGCCACCCGTGGCCGACTTTATGCGCGCCCGCGCCATGTTCAAGGCCGACGGCAAAACGCTGGACCCGCACCAGTTGCACACGTATTTCAACCGCCGGGTGCTGGCCATTTTGCAGCGACAGGGCAAAACGATGGTCGGCTGGGACGAAATTCTGGGGCCGGACCTGCCCGCGCCGGTCGTCATCCAGAGCTGGCGCGGCAAAAAAGGGCTGACCGAAGCCGCCCGGCAGGGCCACCCCGCCCTGCTCTCGCACGGCTACTACCTCGACCTCAACCATAGCGCCGCCGCCGCCTACGCCGCCGACCCGCTGCCGCCCGACGCGGCCCTCGACGCTGCCCAACGCGCCCGCATCCGGGGCGGCGAGGCGGCCATGTGGGGCGAATTTGCCGATTCCGTGGTCCTCGAGTCGCGCGTGTGGCCCCGCGCCGCCGCCGTGGCCGAGCGGCTGTGGTCGGCCCGCGAAACCACCCAGGACGTGCCCGATATGTACCGCCGGCTCAGCGTGTTTTCGGCACAGCTTGAGGGCCTCGGCCTGCGCCACCGCGCCGCGCCGGCCGCCCTGCTCGTGGCCCTGGCCACCCCACCGCCACCCGACACGCTGGGCTACGCGCCGCCCGCGTTTCCGCGCAAAACCCGTAAGCTACCAACCCCGGTTTTTTTGCTGCCCCTGAACGACTTAGCGGCCGTCATCGAACCCGTGAAGGGCTACAAGCGGCACTTCCAGGGCATGACCTACACCAGCCAAACACCCCTCACCCGGCTCGTGGACGCCGCCCCGGCCGAAGCCGAAACCGCCCGCCGCTACGGCGCAACGGTGGACAGCCTACTGGCGGGTTTTGCCGCCCCGGCGCGTCCGCCCGGCCTGGCCCGGCAACTGCGGCGGTTGCGCCAGCAGCTGGCCCGGTGGCAGGCGCTCGATGCCCAGTTGCAGCCCCTGTTTGCCGCCTCGGAAAGTGTGCGCGAATACGCCCCGCTGGCCGCTGGGCTGGCCGCCGTGGCCACCGTGGCCCTGGAGCACCTGGCCCAACTCGAAACCGGCACCCCGCCCCCGCCCCCGTGGCTGGCCGCTGCCCGCGTCACGCTCGATGCGGCCCAAAAACCTGCCGGGCAGGCCGAGCTGGCCGTGGTGCGGGCCACGCGGCGGCTAGCGGGGTTGCTGTAGTTTCTGGTTGCTGGTTTCTGGTTTCTGGTTTCTTGAGGGCGACTACCCCAACGGAGTTATACAGCACAGCCGGGGGTTGGCGACCAGCGGGAGCCTACCCCCGGTCTAGCCGCCAGGATTGGCCGAACCCCAACGGGGTTCCACCGCCGTTGAACGATTGGCGGCAAGGCCCCGCGTCACCGGGCAACGGCGGTGA
>JANYFQ010000035.1 GCA_025362615.1 Hymenobacter sp.
GCTGCCCGGCAATCGGCCAACGATTTCGGCCTGGGGTGCGGGTTGAAAACCCGCAGCACTCTGGTCACGGGGCACAGCCCCGCGCCAGCCGCGTAACAGCAGTTATGAATTATAAAAAATAAATTTATAATTCATAATTCAAAACTCATAATTAACCCTAATACTCGTCCTCGTTGAACATGAAGTCCTCCTTCGTGGGATAGTCGGGCCACACTTCCTCGATGCTTTCGTAGGGTTGGCCGTCGTCTTCGAGGGCTTGCAGATTCTCTACAACTTCCATCGGGGCGCCGGAGCGGATGGAGAAGTCGATGAGTTCGTCTTTGGTGGCGGGCCAGGGCGCGTCTTCGAGGTAGGAGGCTAGTTCGAGGGTCCAGTACATAGTAGGGGAGGGGGTCGGCTTTAAAAAGTGGGCGAAGGTAAGGCCGGCGGCCGGAAACTGCAAACACGCCCGAGCCGGTTGGTGTGCGCAACGTAAGGCCCGCAGGCAAGGTTAGGTTGGGGTACTGGCAAGATACGAGAAATCGGTAAGCAGGTCCCTTTTAGCGCGGGTCTTGCGTTCCAGCGACCGCATTTTGCCTTGCAGCACCTGCCGGGCACCATCGTTGGCGGCGGTGCGGGCGAGGGCATCAAGGTCGGCTTGCAGCTGCGCCAGCTCGGTGCGGTCGGCGGCGAGGAACTCCTCCAGCGCCGCTACCCGCGCCTGGGCGCGTTCGGTCATGGTGCCGGTTTCGGGCTGGCCGTTGAAGCGCTTGCGGACGAAATACTCCAGCGCACTCAGCTCAAAAATGCGGTCGCAGGCCACCATGAAGCGGTTCCAAAGCTGGTCCGACTCTTCGCCGCGCACAGTGCCGACCTGCTTCCACTCGGCTTGCAGCAGCTTGGCCTGGGGCACGGCCTCGGCGGGCGGCACCCGCGTCAGGGCCTCGATGCGCTCGGTGAGGCGGCGCTTGCGGGCCAGCAGCTCGTCGGGAGTGGCGGGCGGGCTGCCGTCGGGGCGGGGCTGGTTTTCGATGTGCGTTTTGAGGCGCTCGAAAAACAGGTTGTTGGCGGCCCGAAACTTGGTCCACAGCTCGGCGGCGGTTCGTTTATTAACGCTGCCCTTCACCTCGCGCCATTCGCTTTGAAGTTGCTTGAGCTGGCGCGACGCGGTTTCGAACGCCGTCGAAACTTTGAGCTTTTCGGCCTCGGCCAGCAACTCGCGGTAGCGGACCAGGGCGCGGCTGGCCTGCGATTTCTTGTCGGCCTGGTACGCTTTGCGGCGGTCAAAAAACAGTTGCAAGGCGGCCTGAAAGCTGTTTTCCAGGTCCTCGGTCAGGTTTTTGGCCACGGGGCCGGTCTGGAGCCAGCTTTTGCGAAGCTCCTTCACCTGCTCGCCGGCGGCCATCCACTCCACGGTGTCGTGCAGGGCCTGGGCCTGTTCGAGAAGTTGTTGTTTGAAGGCCAGGTTTTTGACGCGGTTCTGGCCCACACTCACGGCCACGTCGGCTTCGGCGGTGGCCAGCTGGTCGTCGAGCCAGGCGTAGTCGCCCAGGCCGTCGTGGGTGCGGCAGTTGGCACGCAGGTGCTGCGCCTTCATCAGGTACGACCCCTGGTTGTCGCTGCCGGCCATGCGGTCGAGCAGGTCATTTACTTTGGCTTCAAAGGCTTCGAAGCGGCGGGCGAAATAAATCAGGGCCTCCGCTTCGGAGTCCTTGACTAAGCCAATGGGACGGGCCGATTGGCCCAGCACGGGCCGCAGCCACACGCGGCCGGTTTCGGTGTACCCGTAGCGCCGGGCTTCGGCCAGCAGCGTTTCGGCGGATTTCATAAACAGGAAAAGGCGTGAGGGTGAAGAAAGAGGCAACAGCGACGCAAGGAAGCTAACAAAAACCGACGAAAAGCAAAAAATATTTTTTAGCAGCGCAAGGTATGCGCTGGCGCGTCGGCCATCGCCGCCGGCGGCTTCCTGAAACCATTACGGCCGGCCAGGGTTGCCGCCGCTGCCAAACCGGACTAGCTTTGCTGGTCAAATTGCACCCTCAACGCCCACAGCGGCCCCTTATTTTCTTTTTTATGAGCGACCAGACCATTATTTTCAGCATGGCCGGGGTGAGTAAAATTTACCCGCCCCAGAAGCAAGTGCTGAAAAACATCTACCTCTCGTTTTTTTACGGGGCCAAAATCGGCGTGTTGGGCCTCAACGGCTCGGGCAAGTCGAGCTTGTTGAAAATCATTGCCGGGGTCGATAAGCAGTTTCAGGGCGAAGTGGTTTTTTCGGCGGGCTATTCGGTGGGCTACCTCGAGCAAGAACCCCAGCTCGACCCCGCCAAAACCGTGCGCGAAGTAGTAGAGGAAGGCGTGGCCGAAACCGTGGCCATGCTCAAGGAATTCGACGCAATAAACGAAGCCTTCGGCGACGAAAACGCCGATTTCGATAAACTCCTCGAACGGCAGGGCCAGGTGCAGGAACGGCTGGACCAACTCGACGCCTGGAACCTCGACACCCGCCTCGAACGCGCCATGGATGCCCTGCGCACCCCGCCGCAGGAGGCCACCATCGGCAACCTGAGCGGCGGCGAAAAACGCCGCGTGGCCCTCTGCCGCCTGCTGCTGCAAGAGCCCGACGTGCTGCTGCTCGACGAGCCCACCAACCACCTCGACGCCGAAAGCGTGCTGTGGCTCGAGCAGCACCTGCAACAGTACAAGGGCACGGTCATCGCCGTAACGCACGACCGCTACTTCCTCGACAACGTGGCCGGCTGGATTCTGGAACTCGACCGCGGCTCGGGCATCCCGTGGAAAGGCAACTACAGCTCGTGGCTCGAACAAAAAACCGCCCGCCTGGCCCAGGAAGAAAACTCCGAAAGCAAGCGCGCCAAAACCCTGCAACGCGAGCTGGACTGGGTGCGGATGTCGCCCAAAGCCCGCCAGAGCAAGGGCAAGGCCCGCCTGGCCAACTACGACAAGCTGGCCAGCGAAGAAGCCAAAGACAAGGAGCAAAAGCTCGAACTCTTCATCCCCGACGGCCCGCGCCTGGGCGCCCAGGTCATCGAAGCCGAAGGCATCACCAAGGCGTTTGGCGACAAGCTGCTGTTTGAAAACCTGAGCTTCGCCCTGCCGCAGGGCGGCATCGTGGGCATCATTGGGCCCAACGGCGCGGGCAAAACCACGCTCTTTCGGATGATAACCGACCAGTTGCAGCCCGACGCGGGCACCTTCGTCGTCGGCCCCACCGTCCTCACGGCTTACGTGGACCAGCAGCACGACACGCTCGACGGCGGCAAGTCGGTGTTCGACACCATCACCGGGGGCACCGAAACCATGCTCCTCGCCGGCCGCCCCGTGAACTCGCGGGCCTACGTCAGCAAGTTTAACTTCGGCGGCGGCGACCAGGAAAAGAAGGTCGCCATGCTCAGCGGCGGCGAAAAAAACCGCGTCCACCTGGCCATGACCCTCAAGCAGGGCGCCAACCTGCTGCTGCTCGACGAGCCCACCAACGACCTCGACGTAAACGCCATCCGGGCCCTGGAAGACGCGCTCGAAAACTTCGCCGGCTGCGCCGTCATCATCTCCCACGACCGCTGGTTTCTGGACCGCCTTGCCACCCATATCCTCGCCTTCGAGGGCGACTCGGAAGTAGTATGGTTCGAAGGCAACTTCTCGGACTACGAAGAAGCCAAGCGCCAGCGCCTGGGCAACGTGGAGCCCAAGCGGGTGCGCTACAAGAAGCTGGGGTAATTAAACCGCAAAGCATTTATGCCCGCCATTGCCGATTTTTTGCGTCGCAACGAAAGCCGTACGCTGGAATTTAAACAAGACTTGTCGTCGCCCGAGCGGGTGTTGCGGGCCATTGTGGCTTTTGCCAACACCACGGGCGGTACACTGGTCATCGGCATCAGCGACGACCGGAAACCCATCGGCTTAACCGATGCCGCCACCGAAGAAGAGCGACTGGCCAACCTGATAGCCAATGGCATTGAGCCAGCTTTGTCGCCTGATTTTTCAAGTTGTTTCCGAAAAGGGCCGGGCTTTTTTGCTGGTGCGCGTTCCTTCGTTTTCCGGGCATTTTCTTTATTAGGCGCGAAGGCAGCGTAGCGGGGGGCTACGTTCGGCACGGCTCCACCAACCGCCAGGCTTCGCCGGAGCAACTGGTGGAGCTGAAGCGGCAAGCCCAGGCAGGTACCTTCGATAGCCAGGTGTGCGCCGGGGCCACGTTGGCCGACTTTGACCAGCAGGCGGCCCGGCAGTTGTTCGCAACCATCGGCTACGACCTGACACCTGCCAAGATGGAAACATCGCGGCTGGTGGAGCGTTCGGGCGATGCCTTGCTGCCCACCAATGAGGCCATCATCCTGTTTGGAATGCCCGCCGCCCGTGTGCCCGCTGTTTTCCCGATGCCCGGGTGCAGGCGGCTCGGTTTGCCGGTGCTACCAAAGCCGAATTTCTGGACCGGCTGGAGCCCGACGAGCGCGGCGTATCCATCATGGCTGCGCTGGACGCAGTGCCGCGCTTCGTGCGCCGCAACACCCGCACTGCTTCGCGCATCACCGGCGAAACCTTGCGTCGGCAGGACGTGCCCGAATACTCCGCCGTCGCCTTGCGCGAAGTGTTGGTCAATGCCCTGGCCCACGCCGACTACAGCCGCCACGGCATGACCCTTAAGGTGGCCGTATTCAATAACCGCATCGAAGTGGAAAACCCCGGCGGCTGGCCGTTGGGGTTGAGCGAGAAAGATTTTCGGAACGGGGTGAGCCGTGCCCGCAATCCCGTCATCGCCGAGGTGCTGCACAAGCTCACCATCATGGAAAACTGGGGTTTGGGCTTTGAGCGCATCGAAACAGATGCCCAGCAATTGGGCTACGTTCTACCGGTTTGGGAGGATAAAGAGACGGTGCTTCGGGTCCGGTTGATGCCCCATCCGGCGTTGAGCCATCCAATTGACGAAAAAACGGGAGTATCGACAAATGTCACCGCAAATGTCACCGCAAACGAGCGACAGGAGTGGTTTCTGCAACAAATAGCCCGAGGCATCAATGTGCGGCCGGCGATGATGAGTGAACAGTTCGGGGTAACCGAACGCACCGCCAAACGCGACATTGCAGCTTTGCAGGATGCGGAATTGATTGTTTTCGTAGGCTCCACTAAAACCGGACGCTATATGCTGCTGACACCGCAGCAGGAGCAACCGTAGTGCTGGCTGCGAACAAAGCTGGTGTCACCGGCCGGTCGATT
>JANYFQ010000083.1 GCA_025362615.1 Hymenobacter sp.
AGGATACCAGCCTGCTGCATTGGGGCCTGCGCCACCCGAAGCTCATCCTGGCCACCACCGGGCTGCTGTTTGTGGGGGCCGCCTCGCTGGTGCCGTTCTTCGGCACCGAGTTCCTGCCGCCCTTCAACGAAGGCTCGCTGACGGTCAATTTCTCGGCCCCGGCCGGCACCTCGCTCACCGAATCAAACAAGCTGGGCACCCTGGGCGAGCAGCAGATGCTGAAGCTGCCCGAAGTGGCCTTCACCGCCCGCCGCACCGGCCGCGCCGAGCTGGACGAACACGCCGAATCGGTGAACAACTCGGAAATTGAGGTCGCCTTCAAAACCCCCGATGAGTTGAAAAAAGCGGGCCTGCCGCTGCGCTCCCGCGCCGAAATTCTGGCTGACCTGCGCCAGCGCCTCGCCCTCATCGCTGGGGTGAACGTGAACATCGGCCAGCCCATTTCCCACCGCCTCGACCATTTGCTGTCGGGGGTCCGTGCCCAGGTCGCCATCAAGCTGTTCGGCAATGATTTGCTGGAACTCCGGCAGTACGCCGCCCAAATCCGCGCCGCCGCCGGCACCGTGCCCGGCGTGGTGGACTTGCAGGTCGAAAAGCAGGTGCAGATTC
The DNA here is from genome assembly GCA_025362615.1 of Hymenobacter sp. Lineage (GTDB taxonomy): Bacteria > Bacteroidota > Bacteroidia > Cytophagales > Hymenobacteraceae > Hymenobacter. The sequence goes on from JANYFQ010000083.1 coordinate 610, forward strand.
CGCAGTTGCTGGTGCGCCCCCGCGATGCCGCCCTCCGCGCCTACGGCCTGGAGCGCGGCCAGGTCGTGGCTACCCTGCAAACCCTGTTTCAGGGCGAAGTCGTGTCCCAGATTCTCGACGGCCAGAAGCGGTTTGACCTGATTGTGAAGCTGCCCGAAAACCAGCGCAACGACATCACCACCATCTCCCAAACCCGCATCGAAACCCCGGCCGGGGCTTTGATTCCGGTGAGCGAAGTGGCCGACCTCAGCTACGAGCCCGGCCCCAACACCGTGAACCACGAAAATACCCAGCGCCGCATCACCGTGTCGATGAACGTGGCCGGGCGCGACCTGGGCAGCACTGTGCAGGAAGTGCGCCAGCGCATCGGGCAGCAGGTGAAGCTGCCGCCCGGCTACTACCTCACCTACGGCGGGCAGTTTGAAAGCCAGCAGTCGGCCGCCCAGAAAATCGGCTGGCTGAGCCTGTTCTCGCTGGCGGGCATATTTCTGGTGCTGTTCGCGCACTTCCGGTCCAGCCGCTTGGTGCTGCAAATCATGCTCAACATCCCGCTGGCCCTCATCGGCTCGGTGGGGGCGGTGCTGCTCACCGGCGGCACCTTCAGCATTGCTTCGCTCGTGGGCTTCATCACCCTCACCGGCATCGCCTCGCGCAACGGCATCATGATGATTTCGCACTACCTGCACCTGGTAGAGCACGAAGGCGAAAAATTCAGCCAGGAGATGATAATTCGCGGCTCCCTCGAACGCCTCGTGCCAGTGCTGATGACGGCCCTGGTAGCCGCCCTGGCCCTGGTGCCCCTCACGCTGGCGAAGGATGCGCCCGGCAAGGAAATCCTCTACCCCGTGGCCACGGTCATCCTCGGCGGCCTGCTCTCATCTACCCTGCTCGACATTGTAGTAACGCCGGTAGTGTTCTGGCTTTTTGGCGAGAAAGCCCTGGCCCAGTACCGGCGCGGGCACGGCGATGTCAGCCTCGATGCCCACCCCCAGGAGTTGGATGCCCCGCCCCTGACCCCACCCGCCGACCTCAATACCGTGCGTCCGCTGTAAGTGAGTGCCTTGGCCCCCATAGCGCCCACCCCGCCCACCTGGCAAGTGCTGTACATCAAGCACATCGTCTGCCCGCGTGGCATCCGCATAGCGCGGCAGGAGCTAGAGAACCTGGGCCTGCGCGTCCTGGAGGTGCGCCTGGGCGCGGCCACCGTGGCCGTGCCGCCCGGTGGCCTCGACTGGCCCCGCCTTCGGGCTGCCCTCACCGCCGCCGGCTTCGCCCTGCTCGAAAACCCCGCCCGCGACCTGGCCGGCTGCGTCCAAACCAAGGTAGCTGAACTGTTGCGGCAGCAACCTGCGCCCCGCTCCCGCACTTTCACCGCCGTGCTGGCCCAGGAGCTGAATTTGCGGCCCACGCAGTTGGCCGGGGCGTTCGCCGGGTTGCAGCGCGGCAGCCTGGCTGCCTATGTCGCCCGCCAACGGTTGGCTCTGGCGCAGGAGCTGCTTTGCAGTTCGGCGCTGGCCATCAGCCGCATTGCCCGGCGGCTGGGCTACGGCAGCCTGGCGCATTTCTCTGGTCAGTTTCGCCATGCGTTTCAGTGTTCGCCCACGGCTTACCGTCAGCAAACGCAAAGCCTTGGAAACAGCCCCGCCACTCCCGCGCCCGAATGATGCCAGCCCACCCGGCCGGGGTGCAAAACTGCGTGGCCGGGCCGGGGTATAAGCACCGTACCCACAACCCCAGCCCCACCACCATGCACCACCAAAACCAACCCCTGCTCGATGCCCTCAACGCCTGCATCGCCGCTTGCGAACACTGCGCCACCGCCTGCCTGCTAGAGCCGGACGTGAAGATGATGGCCCGTTGCATCAGCCTCGACCGCGACTGCGCCGACATCTGCGCCCTTACCGCCCGCTTCACCGCCCGTGGCTCCGAACACGCCCCGCATCTTTTGAAAGAGTGCGCCGAAATCTGCAAAGCCTGCGCTGACGAGTGCGAAAAGCACGGTGCCCATATGCAGCATTGTAAGGAGTGCGCCGAGGCGTGCCGCCGTTGCGAACAAGCCTGCCGCGCTGGCCTGAGCAAGGCCGCCTAGAGCCGCAGATGTTCTATCCCAAAAGCCAGCCGGAAAACCATTCCGGCTGGCTTTTTCACGTCCTGACAACCCTCAAATAGTGCAAGAATCCGACCTAATTTTGTACCCATCTGCTGGCACCAGCCACTAATTTTGTCTGTTGTAATTCCGTAGTCAACGTGTTTGGCTGCCCTACATTTCTCGCCATGCAAACCCTCAAATTCAAAACCAACATCAACTGCGGCGGCTGCATCAAAGCCGTCACGCCCACCCTCAACGGCGAGCAAGCCATCCAAACATGGGCCGTGGACACTGCCAACCCCGACAAAATCCTGACCGTGAACACCGACCTCAGTACCGAGCAGGTGTGTGCCCTGGTGGAAGATGCCGGCTTCAAGGCGCAAGCTGCCTGATGTGGCTGCTACTGCTTGCTTCACAAAACGCCCGCATCAGCGGGCGTTTTCGTTTCACTCAATTGACAACTACTTACAGCTTTGCACCAACGCCGACACGCTGAGCGTAGCAGTAGCATCGGTGGTGTAGTTATCATTGTTCACGCACACAAACAACCGGCTAATACCCGGTGGCAAGGTGATGGGTCGGGTTTCCTGCGGCGTATTGACCGCTGCCCGCAGGCAAACGTTCGCATCGGCAATGGTGCCCTTTGTGTCCAAAAACTGCTGGGCCGCCGCCGGGTCGGGCGTGATGTACCAGTGGCATTTGGTGCTGACGGTGGGCGGAGCGTTGTTGCCCTGCTTCACCAGCGCCGAGGCGGCCGTGCCCAACAAGGCCGGTGCTGCGGTACCACCGCTGCCCACCACTGCTGCCACGGCCAATGCCGTGGACCACGACACCGGTGGCTGCCCCTCGTCGCGCACGTCCAGCTTGTACACAATGCCCACCGTGCCCACCGGAATATCAACCGTAAATACCTTGCGGCTGCTGTGAATGCAGTTGCTACAATGGATAGCGGCGTTGCTCAACGGCAAAGCATCCTGTATGGTGGAAGTGCATTTGATTTCGCGGCCGTTTTCACGCCAGCTTTTGAAATCCCCTTGCTTCTGCCCGTTCACATAGGTGCCCCGGAAGCTAAGTTGACCATTCTCGTGCCACCCCGAGCAAAGCCCAACGAACACGTCGGGTATTTCCTGGACCAGCTTGCCCTCCCACTGCTTTTTCCACGACGGGTAAAAGTAGTCGCGCACCGTGCCCAGGCATTTCCCATCCGCTGCGTGGCGGGCAATGCGGGCATAGGCCACTTCCTCCAAGGTTTGGGTCCGCGCCCAATCCCGGTCAAAATACACCGTATCAGCTGGCGGCAGACTGGTGGCGGCTGGCTTTGGCCGCTGAGCAAGGGCAGAGTAATTCAGCGAAAGGCCGAAAGCTAGAAACAGGTAAGTTTTATCCATATAAGAGGAACTTGTTTAACACTCTTAATTGCGCCTGTCTTGCAACTTTGCATACCAGTGACTTCTCTGCATTGCTCTTATAACCCTCGGTAATAAGGAATCAAAGGCGGGTTCTCTTCACTGTTCGGCATCATGTGCCTTTCGGCGAAACTTAATGAAGAGTCTGCCCTACTGGGAATAAACTCTTTATCAATAAGAATAACTTGAGTACCTATTAATTCACTTTCTAACAATTCGTAAACTAGTGTATGAAAGCCCTCGAACTGCGCCCGGTTTTCCCGTTCGCTAATGTTTTTCATAGGCGAATCAATAATCAGAAACGACGGTAGCATAGCACCTACTTCGGCTGCTAACCTATGCATAGCCAGCGCAAAGCAAGCCTTAAACAAGGTCTTTTTACCGCCACTGCCTAAGTTCGCAAACGACATCACGGTTATTTCGCCCGTGTCAGGCTCCATTACAATGGGCAGGAAGGTTTTAGAATTTATTTTGACAACATTTTCAGCAGATACGCTCGGCATTTGCGCTCGCACTAGGCAATCCAAGAAATAAGCTTCCAGCTTACGGAGGTTGCTCATATCTGATTCAGCTCCCAGCCGCGCAGCTTCTAGCTGTCGGCGTAACGTGGTTTCCTGACCTTGCAACTCGTCCGCTTGACGGAACAGCTCCTGTACCTTGCGAGGTAGCTGCACCAGACGACGTAGGTCATTGATTTGCTGGCCGATTTCGGCTCCTCGACGCTCTAATACTAAAGCAGTGGACAGGTAGGCTGAATCGTAGTCGCGCATGAGTTGGGTCAGCGCATTATCCAATGCTTCCTTGTTTCGTTGGATTTCTCGGTCGCGCCGCCGCAGTCGTATCAGCTGTTCTTCGTGCCGTTTGATGGATTCTTCCAATTCACTGACGCGGGCCTTGCTGTCAGCGGCTAATACCTCTGGGTCAAGGTTGGACTCGCCTTCCTTCGGGTCGTTTTGGCCGCAAACAGGGCAGTCGTGGGCCTCACGTTCGGGTAGTTTCTGTGCACAGCGCGGACACGCTTCAAATGCCACGCCGCCCAGCACCGCCCGTGCGGCTGCTACACGTTGCACTTTTAAGCCTAACGTAATGATTTCATTAATATGCCGCTTGTCTTGGTCAATGGTGCGGGTAATTTGTGGCTCGGCTTCTTCCAGGGCCACTAATTCCTCGGTCAGCGTCCGCGCCTGTTGGCGTAAAACGTCGGCACCGTGTGGAATCTGCAAATGTTGGTTTCGCAGCGCGGCCAACTTACGAGCTACATCGCCGGCTTCGGTTTCGAAGAGGGCGATGCTGGCCACCAATTGTTCTTCGGATTCAACACCCGCTTCTAGCAGACTTTCTTTGAGTGACTTGGCTGCACCTTGCAACTGCTGCCGCCGCGAGTATAGCTCTTGTAGTTCAGATTCTAACTCGGCCACCTGCTCTTGGTGGAAACCAAGAATGAACCGTAGTACATCCAAGCTTTTCAACCGTTTAAATGTGTCGCCTCCGTCTAGTTGAAAGAAGTTGCTGTCGAAGCTGTCTTGGTCCAGATAACAAAACCAAAGCAAATCCCGCATACTCAACCGTGACAACTCCGAATTTTCCCGGAGCTTGCTCCGGCGCACCCGTGGTGGTCGAGTACCTACAAGATAGAATATTAAATCGGATACTACTTCCACCTCAGTATCGGGAATGACTACCCCGTTCGCATTGCGGGCCGGCAAAATCCGGTCGTAGCTGCCCTGCTCATCGCTCCAACTGCTCAATATGTAGTCGTTGTCGCGTTGCCGTTCCAACGACAAAGGCTTGTCGTTGACTGTTAGCGAGAGCGTAGCGCTCACAAACTCACTTTGGAGGGCCGGCGACAAGTCCATCCGCCCGCCAAAACAATAATCGATAAGGCGGGCAATGCTGGATTTGCCCGCGCCCATCTGGCCGTAGAAGTAGGTTACATCCTCAAAAATCAAATTTTCGGAGGATGCTGCGAACACGAGCTTCAAGTGCCGCAGACGAATTTGCATGGGGTAACTCATAGGGCAATGTTTTCTCCCCACTTCATGTCGATGATTTCGGGGAACACTTCGTAAATCAAGTTTTTGAGCGCCGTGGCTGGCATCGAGCCTACCGCTTGATAAATCATGCTGCTGCGGGTTCGCATATCGGCGAAAGCCGGTGATGCGCTAAGTTGAGCCACCAGCCCCCTGCCAGCATCAGTTAAGTCTATATGTACCGTGCGACCTTTTACGTAGGCGATGACCACCCCCTTCGCTACCAGTAGCCCTATCCAGCGTCGGTAGCGAGTGTCCCAAGGGCCGTAGCGAAAGCGCACCATTTTGGATTCGATAGAGGTGCGCTCGTGGGGTTGGATGTTAGCCTTTTTTACACTTTTGTTCTTTGCCAGCAGCAGTCTTTCCAAGCAATTAGGGTAACGCAGTAAAAAATCGAGTTTAGCCAGCTTCATAATGCCAGCCATCGTTTTACCGCTACGTTGGTCCGATTCGCCCAGCAGCAGAAGCAAGCGGGCCAGGTGTAGCTCGTCGGCGTTCTCGGTGGCCGCAACGGCTTTGATTAGGCGCATACTCATACCGCATTCAGGTTAAATCTGTCACTCCACCACACGGTGCATTGCTCCGTCAGCAATCCAGCAATGCCCACTAGGCACTCATACGGCTCATGACCTACTTTCCGTGGCGTTTGCTCAGCAATGCTTTTCAGGCGCTGAAAAACGCTCGCCAACATGACGGGGCCATAAGTAGCGGTGGGGGAAGCTTGGCTGAGTTGCGCCACCAACTGCGCCTCGGCACATTCAGCTTGCACCACCCCTTCTAGTTGTTTCAACAAGTCGTCGAATGTATCCGGCAACGTGTGAGCTAACTCCATTAGCCGTTGCTCGGTATCCAACGTCCGACGTTCCATAACTGGTAACTGGTCCACCAAGCCAGCCTTCACAAATTTTGCCCGCAACACGTCACGTTGCGAACCAGAACCGCCAATGGCTAGGGTTGAGTCGCCGGTTTGGTAGCGAAATACCATATTAACCGATTGCATAACACACGTTGCCACTACGGACACCTCTAGTCGCTTCGCTAAAAGCCGGGGGTTGGATTGCCCGTCTATATGGGGTAGATGTTGGCGTGGGTCCTCGATTCGCAACGAAGATGCCCCATAAACTTTCTGAATAATCTCATCCCGCACGGCATTCAGACTAGCGGCGGGAAGTAATCTGCACTCTGCCAACTTGGGCAAGTGCATATGGGCGACCTCGGATTCGAACTGGTCTCGGTTTGGGCCTTTGAGAAGTTTAGTTCGCTTCAAGACAGCGAATAACTCTACTTGTTCGCACCCGAACTCAATAGCCATTGCCGCCAGCACTTCCATAAACGGAACGGGCACGTCGCCCACTTGGCTACTTCCTTGCACCGCTTCCAGCAATCGAACCGGACTGTTTTTGATTTTTTTTAGGTCCTGAATCTGCAAGCCTACGGCCGAAAAGTCAGCGTTCGAGACAATGTAGAAGAGTCGGATGCTGCTTCCAAATTTGTGGTGCAACTCAACAAACCTTTTTACACTGTGGCGCATAGCCTCATCGGCTAACGTCCAGTCGCCAATTTCAGGCCGGCGGGTTTTTACCTGAAAAGCATCATAGGTCGCGTCGGTTCGCTCCGCAAGTAAATCTTCATGATGTTCACACCAAATGGCCTGGTATGGGTGCAGGCCCGCCGCAGCGGCAACCAGCAGAATGGCCCCATAAGCGTGCTGATAGCGAAAATTGCGTTGCGTTTCGTCGCCGGGGTCATCAGTAGCGGCCACGGCTGCTATACTCTGAGCCGATGAAGTTGGACTGGCCGGTAATTTTTTCGGCATAAGAGAGTTTAGGTCGCCATTAGGCCGACAAATAACGGCTGAATTTTGGATTAATCCTGGCACCCAGTTTTCCAGGATGTGGTTTGGGCTAGGTCGCCTGGCAACAGTTTGCAATCAAGCAGCGCGAAGCCATTAAGCCACGAGGTTTTTAAATCACGCCGCATAAACATTTTGCTCCTCCACAAACCGCAGCAGCGCCAGCCCGGCCAGGGTATCGAGTAGGGGCTGCACCTTGCGGGGGCTGCTGCCGGTGAAGCGGGCCGCCACCTGAGCGCTGCTCAGCGGCTGGCCGGCTTGCTGCACCATACCGCGCACGGCCTGCATCTGCTGGGCCAGGGCGGTGGGCCAGGGCTGAGGGCCGGCTTCGGTGGCAACGGTAGGGGAGGCCGCTGTTTGCGGCAGGGTGAGGGTGGCTTGCTGCTGACCGGGGGCCTGGTAGGCGGGGCGCAGGTAGCGCACGGTGCCGGTGGCTTCCTCGGCGGCGCGGGCGCGGTTGAGCTGCACCAGCCGGGCCAGTAGTTCCGCGTCGGGCAGGTCGGCGGGCCAGCCGTAGGCGGCGGCCACGGCTGCGTCGAGGTCGCGGTGAAGCGCCAGCACCACCGAGGCGAGGCCCTGCTGATTGGTAACCTGCTCTTTGGGGGTGAGGGGCTGCCTGGCGCGTAGCTGCTCGACTACGTTGTAGAGGGAAGTGAGGGTGAGGGTGAGGTGGGCAGCCTGCTGGCGTTTGCGGTGGGTGTCGAGGGTTTCGGCCAACTCGCGGATACGCGCCTGCTGGGTGGGCATCGCGTCGGGGAAGGGGAACGGGTCGAAGCAGCGGGTTTTAGCGTAAACCGGGTCGTTGCCAACGCCCAACCGGCTGCCGGCCGCTAAAGCCCAAACAACGTGAATCCGGCTAGACAAAACGCCCAAAGTGTAGGCATCGTCCAAAGCGAAGGCAATGAGCTTGTTGTCGGGCAACACGTCCGCATCCAGAAACTGAAAAATCCGGTGTTTAGCCGTTTCCACCGTGGCAATGTAGCGCGGCAGACCGGCCAGGGCCGGGCGGAAGCTGCCCCGCGCCTCTCCAAAAATCCACCAATTTTCGCGGTAGGTCGCCCGGTTGTTTTGGTCGCGCTCCGGCTTTACCGTTTCCAGAACGTGCTGGTACACGGCCGGGAATCGAGCCAAAACATCAGCCGCAGTTAGTCCGAACAAATCAATAACCAGCGCCTCGCGGGGGCGGTCGGTCAGGTCGCGGCCGTTGCGGTAGGTGCGAATGTGCTTTTCCAAATCGGGCACTGTTCCCAGCCCCAACGCCTGCGCCCGCTCAGGGCTGACAATGAAGCCGGCTCCGTGCAGCTTCACGCCAGGGTTACTCAACCCGGCGTTGGCTTTCAGTGGGCGGGCGCTGTCCAAATCAGCCCCGATGCTCAAATCGGGTTGAATCTGGCCCTGCTGTTCGGCAAAGGTTACGTCGGCTGCGTCGTCGCCCTCGGGCGTGGCCTCGGTTTGCACCGTGAGCAGCTGGCCCCAGGCCCGGCTGGTGCCGGTGCGGTCGGCCACGGTGAGCGCAACGCGCACAGCGGCCCCGTCCTCGCTGGTTACCCAGGGGTGGTCGGGCACGGCAAAGGTGAGTTGTAGCGGGGCATTTTCGCCGCCCACGTAGGGTAGCATCACCTGCCGGTTGAAGGTCTGCTTGATGCTGTTGGTGGTGATGAAGCCGAACCGCTGGGTGTGGCGGTCGCGCACGGCCTGGGCCGCCTTGTGCCACCAATACATCACAAAATCGGCCGACTCGGGCACGCCCCGGCCCGCGTAGGCTTGGCGCAGGGCTTCTGTGTAGCCGTCGCCCAGCAAGTCGCGCATTCGGGAGGCCCCGATGAACGGCGGATTGCCCACAATGAAATCAGCCTCGGGCCAGGCGGTCGGGCGCGGGTCGGGGTAGTCCTGCACGGCGACGCGGGCCGTTTCATCGGGAATAGGCTGGCCGGTGGCAGCGCTCAGGCGGGTGGTGTGCCCGTCCCAGCGGGTCACGGGTTGGCCCTGAGCATCGAGGCGAGGGCGGGGAGGGCCGTGGGCCAGCACGGCATCTTCGTGGCTGATGTTGCGGTAGTCGTCCAGCAGCGGCTCGGCCAGCTGGGTGAGGCCGTGGGTGCGGATATGCCACTGCAAGTAACCGATTCGCAACACCACGTCGGCAATGGCAGCGGCGCGGGGGTTCAGTTCCAGCCCAAGTAATTGGCGCGGGCTAACAGTGGTGCCGCCGGCCAAATCCAGCAAGCCCGTGTGTCCAAACGCATTGATGGCGGCCAATACCTCGCCCTCCAGCCGTTTCAAATGCTCCAGCGTGACGTAGAGAAAATTGCCCGACCCGCAGGCCGGGTCCAGGATTTTGATATCCGTGAGGCGGCGCAGGAATTTTACCAGCTCGGCGCGGGCCTCCGGGTCGTTGCCTTCGTCGTGGCGTTGGGCGCTAGCGGCTTGGGCGGCGGCCCACTCGCGGCGCAACGGCTCCAGCACGGTGGGCAGCACCAGGCGCTCCACGTAGCGGCGGGGGGTGTAGTGGGCACCCAGCCGGTGGCGTTCGCGGGGGTCGAGAGCGCGTTCTAGCAGGGTGCCAAAAATGGCCGGCTCCACGGTCGTCCAGTCAGCGGCAGCGGCTTGCCGCAGCAGCTCCAATTGGGGCGCGGAGAGCGGCAAGGCTTTGGCTTCGTGAAACAACCGGCCGTTGAAGCGGGGCACCTGCGCGGCCAGCGTGGGCGCGAACCCGCCCTTGTCCATCGTACCCCACAGGCTTTCGAGGGCGTAGGGCAGGTGGGACCGGATGGCATCGGTGTCATATTGTTTGAGCAAACCCGAAAAGGACGCTTTCGGAAGCAGGCCCACATCTTCGGCAAACATCGTGAACAGGCAGCGCATCAGGAAAGCGGCCACGTCTTCGCTGGGGTGTTTGGCCTGCTCCAATTGACCTGACAAGGCGGCGAGCTGTCCGGCAAGCTGCCGCGTTACCTGGGCAGCGCGGCGGGCGGGGTCCAACTCTTGCGGGGCCGTGAAGAGCAGCCGCAGCCAGGCGCGGGTGGCTTCATCGGCGAGGGCCGCCAGCGGCAGCCGGAATCGTTGCGAATCGGGGAAGGGCACATAGTTGTCGCCCACGCCAGCAAAGTTGCTGTACACGTCGAAGCAGTACCCCACATCGGCCACAATCACAAACGGCGGGCGCGGCTCACTCGTGGGCAAAGCCCGCACGTAGCCCAGGGCCTGCTGCCGAGCCGCTTCCATCACCTGCTGCCAGCCGGCGGTGCCCCGCACGGCGTGGCCCTTACGGAGCTTGGCGGCGGGCAGGCCCAGCGCGGCGCGTTCGGCCTGGACGGTAGTGGTGCGTTTGGTGGTGCCCTGCTTGGTTTCCAGCACGAAGCAGCCCCGCTTGTACAAGTCAATGCGGCCGGGGCTGGTCTTGCCGGCCCCGTTGTCGAACGTAACGGCCCGTTCCAGCACGTAGGCATCCTGGCTGGGGTCGTGGGTAGTGGCATCGGGCCGGGCCACGCCCAGCAGGTCGCATAGGTCGTTTAGGAACGGGGCGTAGTTGGCGCGTTCGGCCCCGCCAGAGTGCTGCCAGCGGGCTTCAAAGTCGGAGTAGGTCAAGGGGCCGCAGTGGGGTTTTGGGTAAGCGAAGGTAACCGGGCCATACTCAAAAAACTGCTGGTGCCGCACTACTCCTCAGACGGCTTCACAAGCAACGCCCATAATATGCCTCGTTCGGCTTTAATACTCGCGGTGATTTCGGTGAATTTAGTAGCCACAAAGCATCGGTTTTCTTTAAAATATCCCGCAATTTCCGCGAAACTAGCGAAAAAAACTTGGCGGTTTGACGCAAATTAATTTCTTTTATTTCTGAGCAATGAGCTGTACGTTAAATTTTTGTCTAGACGTGTGCAAGGGATTTTTTTGGTAGAATTTTAGATGGCGGTTTGCGTGTGCAAAGAGTGGCGGTTTGCTTGTGCAAGGAGTGGCGGTTTGTGGAGCATCAGATGTTCACGGCGGAGCGTGGGGCTGCGGCCTTCGCTGTTGATGGATGGCACTGCTCTCTCCTTTAGGCTTGCTTTTCTCGCTTCTACTTCATGGCCCTGCCGAACTGGGCAGCGTCCCAATAATGCCTGTGCCTGGGTGCCTTTTTCCCTATGTTGATTTGATGAGGCAAGAAACGGGACAAACTGACGAGAACCGATTTTTAGATGATTCCAACTGATAACAAGGTTGGAAAAAGGTATCATATTTGAGCCCCGTGCCCGCCCATGTCTGTAAGGATGGTGGCGCACTCACAACGTAAGCCAGGGCCGTAGCGCCTCGTCCAACAATGGCGTAAGTGGATGCGGCCCGGTATGTTTGGTCTGGGCCTCACGCAGCTTGGGATACTTAGCCCGTGTCCGTTTATAGGTGGCTGGGGCGGCGCTTAAGCGGGTTGCGGGCCAAAACGTAGAATCAGCCCCGGCTACGAGAAGTGCAGCATTGTAGGTAGTGGTGTGAAGCGGAAAACTCATTGGGGCTTGGTGGTGTACCTGTCCCCACAGGCGGCGCAAGTGTTGAGCAAAAATTGCCAGCGTCGCCGGCTCTGGTAGGTGGGCAAGGGTAAGCGGGGCAGGAAGCCCACGTAGCCGTAGCGCCCGCGCCCTCAAAAACACTGCCTCCAGCCGCAGTAGGTGGTCTGGCAGGGTGGGAAGATGATGCTGGGTCGATTTGCTGGCTGGCTTCAACCGCAAATCGGGGGATTGCTGTCCACTTGCCAAAGTTGCGAAGACCGGTTTATTAGCCGGTGCTGGTTGACCGGAGGGGTTGAGCGATAGTCCTAGTAGCGGCAGCCACCTCATCTGAGCTAGGTTTTTCAGCCGCGCATACGTGCCTTTATCGTAAATTTTTATCCGATAGTCTGTATGAAATGCAACAAACTCCAAAGGTCGAGGGGTGCGGGCAGGCGGAATCATAGCCAAAAAGGGGCTGCCTTTATGGTGGGTTAGTCCAGCCAGCAGCGGGCGGGGACTGGTCGGTAAGGCAAGGTTGAGGCCCACTTCTAGCCGTTGCAACAACATCAGTTCGGGAGGTACTCCAATAGCCCTGGCCAACTCGCGGCAAGCCAAACCCACGGCAGCCGGCGGAAAAGAGCCGGCGTTGTGCCCGTAGGCGAATGATTGCAACGAGCCGCGTACCTGGCCCCGGTACGTATCAGGCCAATAATCAATGGTAATGCCCCGGTAGAGAGCCCGCAGGTGCGGGCCGCCTGGCCCACCCATCTGCTGGGCTAATTCTGCCCCAGCCATAGCAGGGGAATCCGCCAGCAGCTGCGCGGCCTCGGGGTCCGGCAGGTCAAACCCCATTTTTAGGAAGTCATACACAGGGCACAAGGATTGGCGCAGCCTAGCAGCAGGCGCGGCAGTGGGGCGGGCGTATCTTTGAGGGTGAGTAGTGGCCGCAGCTTTCTAGCCCGAAACAGCCCGCTGCCGGCCAGCTCTCGCTTATGCGGGGGCCGGCTTTGCGCTTATCTGGGGCGGGATGGGGTTGGTCTGTTGGGTGTGCAGCCAGGGGCTTACACTATCCCTCGGAAGGGCCGGGTTTGCTGGTTAGCAGAGGCGCAAGCCAGCCGGACGAGGCTTGGCGCAATAGGCCCACGACAGCGGCAGCGTTGGCAGCATGGAGGCGCGGGGAATGGGCGCGTTGGGGTAGGAGGCGGCGCGTGGCGTAGCGGCCGGCGCGAAGCGACGGTAGCCCGGTTAGCCCTTGCGGTTATGTTGGTAGCGTTGGTGAGCGCGGCCAGCTTCAAGTACCCTTTCACGCTCAAAATAGACGCGCCGGCCCAGCCGAATGAATGGCACCAGCCCGCGCTTTTTCCAATCCGAAAGTGTGGTTTTGCTGATGCCGAACGCCTCGCAGGCTTCGCGCATGGTCAGCAGTTTGCCGCCCGCCCCCTCGGGGGCCACAGCGGGCGTGTGCTGCCCGGCCACGGTGGGCAGTAGCTCACGCAGAGCGTCGTTCAGCAGCTCGCGGAACGTGGCCGGGCTATCGGCCAGAATCATTAGGTTTTGCATAAGTCGGGGGGGTGGTGATTGACTAATGCAAAGGTGGCCGGGTAGGTACGGGCTACAAAACCTAACTCACCCTAAGTCACCCTAATCCACTTCTAGAGGCGGATTAGAGCGGTTCCCAGGTCACTGTACATGATATCCACAATGGGCAAACCAATTTCCAGCGTCTTTTTTGCTTATCCATTCAAGGGCTTCTTTGATGGTGTCTTCCAAGGCCTCGCGGGTGCGGGCCTGGGCGGTTCGCAG
>JANYFQ010000084.1 GCA_025362615.1 Hymenobacter sp.
AGGGCCACGCCGTTAAGCAGCACCTGCACCCCCAGGTCGTAGGGGCCGCCGCCGCAGCACTGGCGCTGGGCCAGTTGAAACCGCACCCGATAGGGACCGTTGGCCGTCAGGTTCAGGGTTTGCTCCACGTAGCGGCCGACAGTTTGCAACAGGGCCACGTGGGCCGTGCCGTCGGGCGAGGCCGGGGGGAAATAGGGACTGGCCGTCGTGGAAATGGCCGTGCCGCTATCAAACGTCCAGCCCGTCACGCCGGTGGGGCCGAAGGTGATGGTCCCGGCCGGGGCCCCGGTCTCGAAGCTGCCGTTGGCCACGCCGCCGGGCACTATCGCGTCGGCGGCGTCCAGCAGTTCCACCTGGTCGAGGTACACCGTGCGGTCGAAGATACCAGCGTTGGCCGACTGCAGCCGCAGCACGGGCGTGCGGGTTGAAGTAGCCACGCCGCCCGCCGTGGCCAGCGTGATGGCCCCGTTGCTGCTGCCGGCGGGCACGGCGGCCGTCAAGCCGGTGGCCGTGTTGGCCGTAATCGTCGTTTGCAGGCCGCCGTTGAAGCTCACTGCCGTGGCCCCGCTCAAGCCGGTACCCGTGAGGGCGACGGGCGTGCCCACCGGCCCGCTGGTGGGGTTGAAGCTGCTGATGGCCGGCACCGGCAACGTCACCGTGTACGCCAGCCCGTTGCTTGTGCCGTTGGCATTCGTCACCGTCACCGTATAAACCCCCGCCGCCAGCCCGGCCGGCACCGTAACATTGCTGATGCTGGTGGCCGTGCTGGTGTAGCCGCTGGCCGCCGTGGTAGCTGGCCCGCTGGCGGGCGTAAACGTCACGCTTGTGAGGCCGCCCAGTGCTCCGCCCGTGGCCCCCAGCGTACTGCCCGACGCCCCGCTTGTGGCCGTGAGGCTGGCCAGCACCGGCGCAAGCGGCTGGTTGAAGCGCACGCTCACGGTGTTGCCGGTGCCGCTGTCGGCCGTGAGCAGGTCGAGGTCGCCGTCGCCGTCCACGTCGGCCGCCGCCACGGCGTGGGGAGCGGTGCCCACGGGCACCTCGGCCCCGCCGCCAAAGGTGCCGCTGCCGTTGTTGAGGCGCACGCTCACGGTGTTGTCGCTGCCGTTGGGCACCAGCAAGTCCAGGTCGCCGTCGGCGTCCACGTCGGCCGTGGCCAGGCCGTAGGGCCGATTGCCAACGGCTACGTCGGTGGTGCCCGTGAACGTGCCCGTGCCGTTGTTGAAGCGCACACTCACGCTGTTGCCGGTGCCGCCGCCGCTGCCGCCGTTGGTCACCAGCAGGTCCAGGTCGCCGTCGTTGTCCACGTCGGCCGCCGCCACGGTGTTGGGCGAGTCGCCCACGGCCACGCTCGTCACGCTGCCGAAGGTGCCCGTGCCGTCGTTCAGGCCCACGCTGGCGGTGCCGGCCCCCAGGTCGGCCGTGAGCAGGTCGAGGTCGCCGTCGTTGTCCACGTCGGCCAGGACCACGCTTTTGGGGTTGGTGCCCACGGGCACGGTGCTGCCGCCGCTAAAGGTGCCCGTGCCGTTGTTGCGGCGCACGCTCACGGTGCTGTTGCCGTTGTTGGCCGTCAGCAGGTCGAGGTCGCCGTCGCCGTCCACATCGCCCACCGCCACGCAGGCCGGAAACGTGCCCACGTTCACGCTGCCCGTGCCACTAAAGGTGCCGGTGCCGTCGTTGAGGCGCACGCGCACCGTGCTGCTGCTGAAGTTGGCCGTGAGCATATCCAGGTCGCCGTCGCCGTCCACATCGGCGGCCACCACTAGGTTAGGCGGGGTGCTCACGGGCACGTCGGTGCTGCCTGTAAAGGTGCCCGTGCCGTCGTTGCGGCGCACGCTCACCGAGTTGGCCCCGGTGCCGTTGTTGGCCACCAGCAGGTCCAGGTCGCCGTCGTTGTCCACGTCGGCCGCCGCCACGGCGTAAGGCTCCAGGCCCGCGCCCACGCTGCCCGTGCCCCGGAAGTTGCCCCGGCCGGTGCCGCCCGCAGCGGCCGTGAACTGAAATACCTGCCGCGCCGCCGCGCCGCCCGCCGCGCTCGTCACGGTAGCCGGCACGCTCACCTGCACCACCTCGCCGGGTTGCAGGTTGGTGGCCGGGTCCACGGTCAGCACCGCGCCGCTGGCCGTGGCGTTGCCGCCGCGCACGAGCTGCCCGCCGTACTGGGCCGAAAACACCCGCACGTTGCCGGCCGTGGCCGGGTTCAGGGGTTGGTTGAAGGTCAGGGCCACGTTGGTGGGGCGGGCCGCCGCCCCGGCGTTGCGGGCCGGGGCCGTGCTGACCAGCAGCAGCGGCGGCACCGTCACGGTAAACGCCAGCCCGTTGCTTGTGCCGTTGGCATTCGTCACTGTCACCGTATAAGCCCCCGCCGCCAGCCCGGCCGGCACGGTAATATTGCTGATGCTGGTGGCCGTGCTGGTGTAGCCGCTGGCCGCGTTGGTGGCCGGCCCGCTGGCAGGCGTAAACGTGACGGCCGTCAGGCCACCCAACGCCCCGCCCGTGGCCCCCAGCGTGCTGCCCGCCGCCCCGCTTGTAGCCGAGAGGCTGACCAGCGCCGGCGGTAACGTCAGGCCGGCCAGTACGCCTACCTGGCTGTTGGTGCCAGCCAGGGTGATGCTGCCAAAGGTGGCGGGCAGGGCCACGTAGCCGCCCACATACAAGCGGGTTCCATCGGTGGCAATGCCTTGGCCGATGTCCGTGCCAGCTCCGCCGCCGCTTTTGGCCCAGCGGCCCGTGCCGTTGCTGGCCGCGTAGGCCGCCACGAACACCTCCCCGCCCGTGCCGTTCAGCGCGGGCTGCCCGGCAAACGTGCCGCTGGCGACGAAGAAGCCCGTCGCGTACACGCCCCCCTGCTCGTCGGCCGCAATGCCGAAACCGGTATCGTTGCCAGCCCCGCCGCCGCTTTTGGCCCAGCGGCCCGTCCCGTCGGCCGCCGCGTAGGCCGCCACGAACATCTCCGCGCCCGCGCCGTTGAGCGCGGGCTGCCCGGCAAACGTGCCGCTGGTGGTGAAGTAACCCGTCGCGTACACGCCCCCCTGCCCGTCGGCCGCGATGCCGTAGCCCGCATCCGTGCTGGTCCCGCCGCCGCTTTTGGCCCAGCGGCCCGCCCCGTCGGCCGCCGCGTAGGCCGCCACAAACGCCTCAAGGCCCGCGCCACTGAGCGCGGGCTGCCCGGCAAACGTGCCGCTGGTGGTGAAGTAGCCCGTCACGTACACGCCCCCCTGCCCGTCGGCCGCAATGCCCTGGCTGTTGTCGGCGTTGGGTCCGCCGCCGCTTTTGGCCCAGCGGCCCGTTCCGTCGGCCGCCGCGTAGGCCGCCACGAATACCTCCGCGCCCGTGCCACTGAGCGCGGGCTGCCCGGCAAACGTGCCGCTGGTGCTGAAGTAGCCCGTCGCGTACACGCCCCCCTGCCCGTCGGCCGCGATGCCCTGGCCCACGTCCGTGCCGGCCCCGCCGCCGCTCTTGGTCCAGCGGCCCGTGCCGTCGGCCGCCGCGTAGGCCACCACAAATACCTCCAAGCCCGCGCCACTGAGCGCGGGCTGCCCGGCAAACGTGGCGTTGGTGTCGAAGTAGCCCGTCACATACACGCCCCCCTGCCCGTCGGCCGCGATGCCCTGGCCCACGTCACTGCCCGCCCCGCCGCCGCGCGTGGCCCAGGCCCAGGCGGCGGTGGCGGGCGTATAGCGGGCCACGAACACGTCGTTGCCGCCCGCACTGGTGAGCACGGTGCTGCCAAAGGCCACCTGCCCCGTGTAGTCGCCCGTCACAAACACCGCCCCGGTGGTTTTGTCCACGGCCGTGCCCCGCACCTGCGCGTTGCCGCTGGCCGTGAGGCAGGCCGTGGCCCCTTGCCAGGCCCCGGTGGTTTTGTCGAGCGTGCCCAGAGCAGCAGCGTTGGGCGGCACCGTGGCCGAGCCGAACGTGGCCACCGCATTGCCCGTGCCGATGCCCGCGTACACGCCCGCACTGCCCACGGCCACGCCAAAGCCGGTATCGGTGCCGGTGCCGCCCGCCTTGCTGGCCCATACGCCCGTGCCCGCCGTGGCCGTGTACGCCGCCACAAATACTTCATCGCCCGTGCCCGTG
Source organism: Hymenobacter sp. (assembly GCA_025362615.1). Classification (GTDB taxonomy): domain Bacteria; phylum Bacteroidota; class Bacteroidia; order Cytophagales; family Hymenobacteraceae; genus Hymenobacter. The sequence goes on from JANYFQ010000084.1 coordinate 4,081, forward strand.
AGCGTGACGGCCGCCGGCTGCCCGGCAAAGAAGCCGGCGCTGGTTACAAAATTCCCCGTCACGTACACCGTGGTGCCGTCGGTGGCGATGCCCCGGCCTATGTCCTGGCCGCTGCCGCCCGCCCGGCGGGCCCAGCGGCCCGCGCCCGTGCCGGCCACGTAGGATGCCACAAACACCTCAAACCCGGTGCCCGTGAGCGTAGTGGCGGCCGACTGCCCGGCAAAGAAGGTGCCGCTGTTTTCAAACAAGCCCGTCACGTACACGTTGGTGCCGTCGGTGGCGATGCCCTGGCCCAGGTCGTTGGTGCCGGCCCCGCTGCCGCCGCCGCCCGCGCTTTTGGCCCACACGCCCGTGCCCGTACTGGCCGTGTAGGCCGCCACAAACGCCTCAAACCCGGCCCCCGTGAGCGAAGTGGCCGCCGGCTGCCCGGCAAAGAAGGTGGCGTTGTAGGCAAACCGCCCCGTCACGTACACGTTGGTGCCGTCGGTGGCGATGCCTTCGCCCAGGTCGTTGTCGGTGGTGCCGCCCGCGCTTTTGGCCCACACGCCCGTGCCCGCGCCGGCCGTGTAGGCCGCCACAAATATCTCCAGGTTTCCGCCGCTGAGGGTGGTGGCCGCCGGCTGCCCGGCAAAGAAGGCGGCGCTGCCGGTGAAATAACCCGTCACGTACACCCGGCCGCCGCCCACGGCCACGCCCAGGCCCTGGTCGCCGCCGCTGCCGCCCGCCCGCCTGGCCCACACGCCCGTGCCCGCCGTGGCCGCGTAAGCCGCCACAAACACTTCGTCGCCCGTGCCCGTGAGCGTGACGGCCGCCGGCTGCCCGGCAAAGAAGCCAGCGCTGCTGGCGAAGTAGCCCGTCACGTACACGTTGGTGCCGTCGGTAGCGATGCCGGTGCCCGCGTCGCTGCCGCCGCTGCCGCCCGCCCGCGTGGCCCAGGCCCAGGTGGCGGTGCCCGGCTCGTAGCGGGCCACAAACACGTCGTCGCTGCCCAGGCTGGTAAGCGTAGTGCTGCCAAAGGCCACCTGCCCCGTGAAGGAGCCTGTGACGAACACTGCCCCGCTCGCCGCATCCACGGCCGTGGCGCGGGTAGTGGCCGTGCCGGCGGCCGTGGTTTGGGTGGGGGCCAGGGCGCTTTGCCAGGCCGGGGTGGTTTGGGCCAGGGCCGGGGCGGTGCTGGCCAGCAGCAAGGCCAGCAGCCCGCAGGCGGCCAGCAGCGTACGAAAAGGCCGGACCACTAAGGCCCCGCTTCGAAGGAAAAGGTTTTTCATGAGAAAAAAGGGAAAGAGAGCCGCGCCCACCCACAGCGGCAGCGCGGAGGCAAAGGTATTAGGACTTACGCACTCCACCCAACCGCGAAGCGGTGTCATGTTGGTAGTCAAGTGGTTTGCAGAAGTCCTAAACCGCGAAGCGGTGGCACCTGTCAAGGGCAGGAGGTGTCACCGCTTCGCGGTTTGGAACTGACCTTC
>JANYFQ010000112.1 GCA_025362615.1 Hymenobacter sp.
CTCGCCGAAACCCATTTGCTGCACCGCTGCGGCCGAGTCGCCGCCGCCGATGAGGGAGTACGCGCCGGCCGCCGTGGCCGTGGCAATGGCTTGGGCCACGGCGCGGGTGCCGGCGGCAAAGTTGTTCATCTCGAACACGCCCATCGGCCCGTTCCAGAGGATGGTTTTGGAGGCGGCAATGATGTCGGCGAAGGCCGTGCGGGCTTGCGGGCCGAGGTCGAGGCCCATCCAGCCGGCTTCAATGTGCTGGTTGTTGGCGGTTTTGGTGGCTGCGTCGTTGGCAAATTTATCGGCTATTACCGAGTCGGCGGGCAGCAGCAGGTTCACACCTTTGGCTTGGGCCATTGCGATGAGCTGCCGGGCCAGTTCTACCTTGTCGGCTTCGAGCAGCGAGCTGCCCACGGTGCCGCCCTGGGCCACGGCGAAGGTGTAGGCCATACCGCCGCCGATGAGTAAGTTGTCCACCTTATCGAGCAGCTTTTCGATGAGCAGGATTTTGTCGGAAATCTTGGCCCCGCCCATGATGGCCGTAAACGGCCGTTCGGGGTGGTCGAGTACCCGCTGAGCGTTGTCGAGTTCGGCCTGCATGAGGTAGCCGGCCACGCGGTCGGCGGGCGCGAAGTCGCTGGCCATCACGGTCGTGGAGGCGTGGGCGCGGTGCGCGGTGCCGAAGGCATCGTTCACGTACACGTCGCCGAAGCCGGCCAGGGTTTTGGCGAAAGCCGGGTCGCCTGCCTCTTCTTCTTTGTGAAAGCGCAGGTTATCAAGCAACAACACCTGGCCGGGTTGCAAGGCGGCGGCCATTTCGGCGGCTTTGGGTTCGAGCACATCGCCGCCGAATTGCACTTCGCGGCCGTATTCCTCGGTGAGGCGCGACACCAGCGCGGCCAGCGAAAACTTTTTTTCGTAGCCGCCTTTGGGCCGGCCCAGGTGCGAGAGCAGCACCACGGAGCCGCCGTCGGCCAGAATTTTCTGGACGGTGCGCGTGGCCGCCCGGATGCGGGTGTCGTCGGTGATGTGCAGCGCGGCATCGAGCGGCACGTTGAAATCGACGCGCACCACGGCGCGGCGGTGGGCAAAATTGGTTTGGTCGAGCGTGTTCATGGGGTTGTAACGCGGGTTTTCAACCCGCGCGTAAGGGGGAAAAGCAGCGGCCACGCGGCCCGATTGCGCCGGTAAAGTTAGGGGTATGCCCAACGAATGCCCCCTAACTTTGCCCTCCTTATGAAAATCGGTATTTTTTTCGGTGGCACCTCGCGCGAGCGCGAAATTTCCTTCGCCGGGGGCCGCACGGTGTTCGACAACCTCGACAAAACGCTGTTTGAGCCGGTGCCGGTGTTCGTCGATAGCCTCGGCCACTTCATTCTGCTTGACTGGCAGCACATTTACAAGGGCACCATCCGCGATTTTTACCCGCCCGCGTCGGTGCTGCTGCCCGGCCAGCACAACTGGCAGGTCTATATTGAAAGCCTGAACGAGCTGACCGACGAGCAGCAAGCCGCCGCCATTGCCGCCGTCGGTCGCCGCATTTTGGTGGAAGAACTGCCTGATTTGATGGATTTTGCCTTTCTGGCCCTGCACGGGCCAGGTGGCGAGGACGGCAGCATCCAGGGAATGCTCGAATGGCTGGGCATTCCGTACTCGGGCTCGGGCATTTTGCCCTCGGCCATCGGCATTGACAAGGTGGCCCAGAAGCGGCTGATGCAGGTGGCGGGGCTGGCTACGCCGAAGTTTCGGGTGGTAACGGCTGATGAGCTAGATAAGTACGGCTTGCTGGCTGAGCTGGTAGCGGAGTTGGGCCTGCCGCTGGTGTTCAAAGCACCGCACCAGGGCAGTAGCCTGGGTATCAGTATTGTACGTGAAGCCGACGATGCCCGGTTTCAAGCCGCTGCCGACCGGGCATTGTTCCGCCGCCGCCTGTTGCAAACCGATTGGGTGGCAATGGACGAGGACACCCGTCACGCCTGGATTCGTCAGGTTTCCGATGTTCGTGAGGGCATTGGGCTACCCGTGACGGCCGTAAGTTACTCGGAGCCAATGGGAATGCGCATGGATGCACCGTATCAGGACATTGCCCACCCCGCCACGCTGTTGCACGAAATGGGCAGCCACGCCCTGATGGTGGGCGGCACCATCACCCTGCAAAGCACCACCGGCGAAACCCAAGTCCTTGTCGAGCAGTTTATTGCCGGCCGCGAGTTCTCCTGCATCGTCGTCGAAGATGAAAACGGCCAGCCGCTGGCACTGCCGCCCACCGAAATTGTGAAAGGCGACGAGCTGTTCGACTACCGCTCCAAATACCTGCCCGGCCTGGCCCGCAAGGTCACGCCCATTGACTTGCCGGAGGCTGATATTGAGCGCATCCGGCAGCAGTGCGAGCAGATGTTCCGCACGTTTGGGTTTGAAGTTTACGCCCGGCTCGATGGGTTCATTCAGGCCGACGGCACTATTTTTCTGAACGACCCGAACACCACGTCGGGGATGTTGCCGGCTTCGTTCTTCTTCCATCAAGCAGCCGAGATTGGGCTGAACCCCAGCCAGTTCCTGACTTACATCATCCGCACGTCGCTGGCGGCGCGGCGGCGCAACGGGATGCGGCCGGTGCAATTGGCGCGGCTGCTCGAAGCGCTTGATTACGCCGTGCAAGCCCGGCAAAAGGCCACCGACGCACGCATCCGCGTGGCCGTGATAATGGGCGGGTATTCGTCCGAGCGGCACATTTCGGTGGAGAGCGGGCGCAATATTTTCGAGAAACTCAGCTCGTCGGCCAAATACGCGCCGGTGCCGCTGTTTCTGGCCGGCAACGCCGCCGATTTCCGCCTCTACGAGCTGCCCATCAACGTGATGCTCAAGGACAACGCCGACGACATTCGGGAGAAGATTGAGCACGCCGAGGCCGGGCACGGCCCGCACCCCATCCTGGCCAAAATCCAGGCCGAGGCCCGTGCCATTACCACCAAATACGCCGGGCAGGGCCTGGCCCAACCCCGCCGCGTGGCCCTGGCCGAGCTGCCCCAACTGGCTGATGAAGTGTTTATTGCCCTGCACGGCCGCCCCGGCGAAGACGGGGCCCTGCAAGCCGAACTCGACCGCCTGGGCCTGCCCTACAACGGCTCTGGCGTGGCCAGCAGCCAAATCACCATCAACAAGTACGAAACCAACCGCCGCCTGCGCGAAGCCGGCCTGCGCGTGGCCGACCACCTGATGGTTAATAAAACCGACTGGCAGGCTGATAACCAGCAGTTTTACGCCGCCCTCGAAGCCCAGTTTCCGTACCCGTTCATCGCCAAGCCTGCCGACGACGGCTGCTCATCGGCCGTCAAGAAGCTGAAAAACCGGGCCGAACTGGCGGCCTTTTGCGCCCTCATGTTCCGGGCCGACGAAGCCCTGCTGCCCGGCCCGGCCGCCGTGCTCAACCTCAGCTTCAAAGAAGAATTTCCGCAAAAAGCCAGCTTCCTGGTCGAAACGCTGATAAGCGCCGACGGGGCCGCCCACTTCCTGGAAGTAACTGGCGGATTATTAACCCGCTACGCCCCCGATGGCACGCTTGCCATTGAGGTCTTTGAGGCCAGCGAAGCCCTGGCCACCGGCGAAGTTCTCAGCCTGGAGGAGAAGTTTCTGGCCGGCGAAGGCCAGAACATCACCCCCGCCCGCTACGCCCCCGAGCCCGCCGAACGGCAGCGCATCAGCCAGGAAGTCAAGCAGGTACTGTACCGCGTGGCCGAAGTGCTGCACGTCGAGGGCTACGCCCGCATTGATGCCTTCGTGCGCGTCCGGGCCGGCGGGACCGTCGAGGTCATCGTCATCGAAGTAAACTCGCTGCCCGGTATGACGCCCGCCACCTGCATTTTCCACCAAACCGCGCTCGCCGGCTACACGCCCTACCAGTTCGTGGACAGTATTTTAGAATTCGGCAAAGCGCGGCGGGAAAAGGGACTGTTGGAGGTTGAGGGCTGAATTTTTGAATTGGTTTTTTGGGTCTTTGCACGCCGGTCACTTTCACATTTGCGCCGGAACGCACCCCACAACGGCCCAACAATTCAGCAATCAAACAATTAAACAATTAAAAAATGGCTTTCCTGAAATCCGATACGCCTTTCGATGTAGTCAAACACTTCGCCCTCATCCTGGTGTGCGTAGCGGTGTTGCTGCTGGGGTTTTTCTACATCTACCTGCCCATCAGCACGCACCACGGCGAAACCATCACCGTGCCCAAGGTGACGGGCATGAGCCTGGCGCAGCTCGAAGACTATTTGAACGAGCGCAAGCTGGCGTATTTCGTCGATGATTCGAGTTACAACCCGGCCAGCCGGCCCTTCACGGTGCTGACTCAGGACCCCGCACCCGGCGAAAAAGTGAAGGAGGGCCGCAAAATTTACATTCAGGTGGCGATGAAAAATCCGCCCGTCATCAAGATGCCCAAGCTGACGGACGGCTCCGTCAAAAACGCCCAGCTTATTCTGGCCAGCTACGATTTGGTGGTCGGCCAGCTCCAGCTCGTGCCCGACCTGGCCTCCGGGGCCGTGCTCAAGCAGTTGGTGAACGGCAAGGAAATCCGCCCCGGCGACCCCATCGCCAAAGGCACCCGGGTCGATTTGGTGGTCGGCGACGGGCAGGGCAACCAGGAGTTTGCCGTGCCCAACCTCGTCAATATGCCCGCCGACGAAGCCAAAACCCTGCTCGTGGGCCAGGGCCTGCAAGTGGGCGAAGTGTTCGAGCAGCCCGCCGAAGCGGGCCAGACCGCCGGCACCGTGGTGCGCCAGCGCCCCGTGCCCGGCCCCGATGCCACCATCCGCACCGGGCAGCTCGTGGACGTGTGGGTGGCGCAGTAGGGGCCGCGCACCAACGGCGGGCCGGGGCTGGTTGCGGCCGGCGCAACGCCGGCTGGCGGCACCGCCCCGGTGGGGGCAGAAGCTGCGTTTTGCGTAAGTTCTAACCCAGAAAAGACCACCCCAAACCCTTCAGAACACGCAATCCTGATTTCATAACCCCCGTGTTCTTCGTCCTCTCCAAGCTCCTCGATTTCCTCCTCTCGCCGCTGCTCTGGGTGCTGCTGCTGTTGGCTTTGGCCTGGCGCACGGCCCCGGCCGGCCGCCCGCGCCGCTGGCTGGGCGCGGGGCTGGCCCTCGTGGCCGCGCT
>JANYFQ010000136.1 GCA_025362615.1 Hymenobacter sp.
TGAGAAAAGCGGGCGGGCGGCGGAAAAAGCCGCCCGCCCGCGCCGCCCCTCGCCGCTACCTTTGCCCCATGCGTTTCTCGTTCCTCCTCGCCGCCTGCCTCCTGCCCGCCGCCGCCCAGGCCCAGCAAAAACAGCCGCTCACCCTCGAAGACATCTGGGCCAGGCCCACCTTCAAAACCGCCACCGTGCCGGGCTTCGATTGGATGAAGGACGGGCGCTACTACGCCAGCCTCGACGCGGGCAGCCTCGTGCAGCACGAGGCCGCCACCGGCCGCGCCAGCCGCACCCTCGCCGCCGCCGCCGACCTCAAAGCCCCCGACGGCCAGCCCCTGGCCGTGGACGGCACCCGCTTCAACGCCGACGAAACCAAGCTGCTGCTGGCCACCGCCACCGAACCGATTTACCGGCGCTCGGCGCGGGCCGCCTACTACGTCTTCGACACCCAAACCCGCCGCCTTGTGGCCCTGAGCGCGGGCGGCAAGCAGGGCTACGCCACGTTTTCGCCCGATGGCCGGCGCGTGGCCTTCGTGCGCGACAATAATTTGTTTGTGACCGAACTGGCCACGATGCGCGAGACGGCCATCACCACCGACGGTGCCGCCAACCGCCTCATCCACGGCTCCTGCGACTGGGTGTATGAGGAGGAATTTGAGTTCGCCCAGGCGTTTTTCTGGTCGCCCGACTCGCGGCAACTGGCCTTTTATTCGTTCGACGAAAGCCTGGTGCCGGAGTACGATATGCAAACCTGGGGCGGGCTTTACCCGAAGGAATACCGCTTCAAATACCCCAAAGCGGGTGAGAAAAACGCCGTCGTGGCCATCAGCAGCTACGACGTGGCCGCCGCCCGCACCACCAAAATGAACGTGGGGCCGGAGCCTGACCAGTACATCCCCCGTGTGCAGTGGACGGCCACGCCCAACCTGCTCAGCATCCGGCGCATGAACCGCCTGCAAAACAAGCTCGAAATTCTCCACGCCGATGCCGCCACCGGCCAAAGCCAGGTCGTGCTGACGGACACCGACGCGGCTTACGTCGAAGTTCACGACGACGATTTGCACTACCTGCCCGGCGGCCAGCAGTTCGTGTTTGCCAGCGAGAAAGACGGGCACCGCCACCTGTATTTGCACGCCGCCAACGGGCAGCTCGTGCGGCAGCTCACCAAAGGCCCCTGGGAGGTGAGCGACGTGGCCGGGCTGGACGCAAAGGGTGGTTTCGTGTACTACACGTCCACCGAAGCCTCGCCCCTGGAGCGCCACTTTTACCGCGTGAAACTCGGCGGCGGCCCCCCGCAGCGCCTCGGCGCGGCCGGGCCGGGCACCGACGTCATCAACCTCAGCCCCGACTGCCAGCGCTACCTCAACTACCACAGCCAGGCCGGGCAGCCGCCCGTGGTGAGCCTGCGCGACGGCCGCACCGGCCAGCTCCTCAAAACCCTCGAAGACAACGCCAAACTCCGCCAAACCCTGGCCGACCACACCCTCGGCACCCTCGAATTCATCCGCTTCACCACCGCCGAAGGCACCGCCCTCAACGGCTGGGTCATCAAGCCCGCCGACTTCGACCCCGCCAAAAAATACCCGGTGCTGATGCACGTGTACGGCGGCCCCGGCTCGCAAACCGTGAAGGACGATGCCGGCGGCGGCACGGCCTTCACCAACTACCTCTGGCACCAGTTGCTGGCCCAGAACGGCTACCTCGTGGTGAGCGTGGACGGGCGCGGCACCGGTGCCCGCGGCGCGGCCTTCAAGAAAAGCACCTACGCCAACCTCGGCAAGCTCGAAACCCAGGACCAGGCCGCCGCCGCCACCTACCTCGGCACGCTGCCCTACGTGGACAAAACGCGCATCGGCATCTGGGGCTGGAGCTTCGGCGGCTACATGACGGCCCTGGCCATCACCAAAAACGCCGACCTCTTCAAGATGGCCATCTCGGTGGCCCCGGTCACGAACTGGCGCTACTACGACAGCATCTACACCGAACGCTTCCTCAAAACGCCCCAGCAAAACCCCGGCGGCTACGACGACAATTCGCCCGTGCAGTTTGCCCAGCAGCTCCGGGGCAAGTACCTGCTCGTTCACGGCACCGGCGACGACAACGTGCATTTCCAGAACTCCATCGCCTGGGTCGATGCCCTCATCAAGGCCGATAAGTCGTACCAAACCCTGTTCTACCCCAACCGCAATCACGGCATCTACGGCGGCAACACCCGCCTGCACCTCTACCGGCAAATGACGGAGTTTGTGAAGGCGAATTTGTAGCCGGATGAAATTTTAACGTGTAAATTGAGGCATGAAAACCTACCTGCTCCGCATTGCCGACGAACCCACCGACCGCGCCATGCGGGCAGCGCTGGCCGATTTGCTCAACCAACGCCTCGTCCGCCTCGAAACCGAGGCCGACGACGAAGCCCTGCCCACGCTGACGGAGGCGGCCATTGAAAGCGACATCCTGCGGGCGCGGCAGCAGCCCGGCGTGTCGCTGGCCGAAGCCAAAGCCCGCTTTGGGCTGTGAGCGCCGGGCCGTTGCCGGTGGCCGTAACCCGAACCGCAGCCCGCTTCTTAAATATCTGCCGTTACGTGGTTGGCGCGGGGCTTTGCCCCGTGACTAAGTGCTGCGGATTTTCAACCCGCACCTTATAACGACCCGGTAGCAGACCGTTCAACGATTGCAGGCTGGAAGCCTGCGGCACTTGGTCACGGGGCACAGCCCCGCGCCATGTCAGTTAAGCACCATGCTCCTCCCCCCCAGCTTCTACCAGCGCCCCGACGTGCTGCTCGTGGCCCGCGAGCTGCTGGGCAAGTACGTCTTCACGCAGTTCGAGGGCGAGCTGACGGGCGGGCGCATCGTCGAAACCGAAGCCTACCGCCACCACGGCGACGAGGCGCTGGCGCTGCACCTGCGGCGCAAGGCCCGGCAGGCGCAGGGCCTCTACCGGCCCGGCGGCCACGCGTATTTGTACGCTGTGTACGGCCGCCACACTCTTTTTAACCTCACCACCCACGACGCCGCCCACCCCGATGCCGTGCTCATCCGCGCCATCGAACCCACCGAGGGCCTGGAAGTTATGCTGCGCCGGCGCGGGCTGCCGGCCCCGGCCCGCAACCTCACGGCCGGGCCGGGCACCCTCACCCAGGCCCTGGGCCTCACGCCCGCCCACACCGGCGTGGCCCTGCAAGCCCCCCCGCTCTGGCTCGAAGACCGGGGCGCGGCCGTACCCGAAGCGCTAGTGCGCCGCAGCCCGCGCATCGGCCTGGCTTACGCCGGCCCCGAAGCGGCCGGTCTGCCCTGGCGGTTTCGGTGTTAAATTGATTAATTGTTGAATTGCTTAATTGCTTAATTGTTGAATTATTGCTGGCGAGTGCGTCCGGCCCGCAGCGGGCGCAGTGTCGTTACAAGTGCCGTATGAGCAACAATTAAGCAATTAAGCAATTCAACAATTAAGCAATTAATCTAACACCACCTTGCGGGTGAAAACCTGCCCGCCCTGGCTCACGCGCAGCGTGTAGATGCCCGTGGGCAGGGCGCGGGTGCTGACTGAATGTTCGGAGGCAGTGCCGGGCAGCGTTTCGCGCAGCACGGTTTGGCCCAGGGCGTTGAGTAACACGGCCTGTCGCAGGCCGGTGGCCGGGGCCAGGCGCAACGTCAGGCGGCCGGTGTTGCTGGGGTTGGGGTACACGAGCAGGGCGTTGGTATCGGCCTGGGTGCGGGCGGTCAGCACCGTGTTGGTGGCCCCAATGGTGAACGGCCCGGTGGCGTTGGAACTGCCATAGCCGCTCACGGCCACATAGTAGCGCTGGCCGATGGTGAGGCCGGTGAGGGCCAAACTTGCCACGCCCGTGTTGTTGGCCCCGCTGCTCAGGCAATCTACCTGCGTGAAAGGACCGTTGGCGCAATCGGGCGTGGTGAAAACCCGCACCATGCCCGCCGCTGTGCCACTGAGCGAAAGAGTGCTAGTGGTTTGGGCGGCCGTGAAGCTGAACCACACGTCTTTCGGTGCATTGGCCGGCGAGCAAGCCGGCAGGTTGATGCCATTTTGCAGGCTGGTGGTCGAACCCACATTGGTGCTGCTTACTACGGCACTGCCCAGCGTCACAGCCCCGCACGGGTCGTCGTTGGTGGGTACGGTAAGGGGCGTACTGAAGCCAAACGGCCCGGCCACCGTGCTGCTGCCGTTGAAGCCACCGCAAATCTGCTGGATGTACACGTCGTAAGCCGTGTTGGGCTGCAAATTGGTGAGGGTGGTGCTGGGCGTGGTGAGGCCGGTGAGGGTAGTGCCGCCCACCGGCGGCGTAAAGCCCCCCGGCCCGTACGTCACGGTGTAAGTACCGCCGGTGCTGCCGCTCCAGCTAATCTGGGCCGTGGTATTGGTAAGCGTACCGGTGGTGAAGCCTGCGGGTGCGGGGCAGTTGGGTACCGGCGTGGCGCAAATGGTGAATGGCCCCGTCACGGGCGAAAAAGAACTGGCATTGCTCACAGCCACGTAGTAAGTAGTCGAGGGCAGCAGGTTCGTAAGGTCGAGGTCGGGCGTGGCGGGGGTGCCAAAGGAGGAATTGGCGCAGCCCAACTCGGTAAACGGCCCGGCGCAGGTGGCTCCCGAAAACCCGCGCACCACCTCGGCCGCCCCGCTCACGCGGATGCGAACGCCCGTGCTGGTGGGGCCGCTGGCGGCCGTCGTGAAGCTGTACCACACGTCGAGCGGTGTGCTGTTGAAGTTGGTGCAAACGGTGCTGGGGTTGCTGTAGCCGTTGGCCGGCGTGGTGGTGGCCCCCTGCGTGGTGCCGTTGGTGGGGGTGCAGGTGTTGGCGATGGTCAGCAGGCCCGCCCCGCACGGCTCGTTGTTGAGAATGAAGCTGCCCGCATTTGAAATGGGGCTGCTACCGGCTGCGCCGCCGCACACCTGCGTCACAAAAAACTGGTAAGTTCCGCCGCCCGTCAGGCCCGTAACGGCAACGCTCGTGCCCGTCACGCCCGTGAGCGTGGTGTACGCGTTGGTGCCCGAGCTGGGCAGGGCCGGGCTGAAGCCTGCCGGCCCGTACTGCACCGTGTAGGGGCCGGTGCCCGCCGCTACGCTCCAACTCAGGGTGGCGCTGGTGGCGGCGGTGGCTACGCCCGTCAGGCCCCGGGGTGTGGGGCAGGCCGAGGGCGCGGGGGGCAGAAAAGAATAAACCTGGCCCGTGGCGGGCGAGGTGGCGATGGAGTTGGTTTCGACGGTGCCGCTGGCCGTGGGTGCGGCCCCGGCATCGCTCAGGCTCAGAAAGTCTGACGGCGTGGTGCCCACCACGGCCCCGGCCAGGCCAATGGAGGCGTTGGTTCCGCTAAGCGCCCCGGTTTCGCGGCGGTACACAAATTCAACGCGGCCGCTGCCCTCGTAGAGTTTGGCTTGCAGCGAAAACGACGGCCCCGTGCCGTTGCCGAAACGCTTCCAGTTGAGCCACTCAAACGTGAAAACCTGGTTCGGAGCCGTACCCGTGGTTTGGTAGCTGGCCCGCGCCGTGGGTTCGCGCCCGTCCAAATCTTCCCAGAACGGGGCTATCAACGGCTTTTCGGTGCCGGACGCATTGGTGCCGAGAGAGTTAGTTAAGGCATTGCCCGACGCGGGGTTAAAGGAGATAAACCCGTTGGACGAGACGAGAAACGACGTGAAAGCCGTGCCGTCGTATACGAACGAGAAGCCCAGCGGCAGCACCCCCGACACCTGGTCGTCGGCCAATATGTTGGGTACGGTGGTGGCAGTGGCCGGCAGCGGCACAAACGTGCCCACAGAGGGCGTAAACTGGTACGTATCGACCTGGGCAAGTGCCGGCAGGGCCAGCAACACGGCCGGCAACCAGCTCAGGCTGCGCCGCAGCCACGAAGAGAGTAACAAATTCGACATGGGCAACGAGTGGGGTGAAGGGGAGGATGGAAGGGGTGCCACGCCGCACCTGGCTTGGCTGATGTATCAAAAATAGGCATTAAAAAGTTGGCGCGGTGGAGGTGCCGGGTTAAGTCGTTGCGAAGCGTTTGAGGTGAGCAGGCATCAAAAAAGTTTCAGAAACGCCAAAAAAAAGAGTGTTCTGGCGCTTAATTTGCTTGCGGGCTTGGTTCATCCACACCCCAGCGTGGCCCCGTTTTATCAGCCCGGTCGCTGGTCTTTTTGCTCACTAATCACCCCAATTCCCCTTCACCACCCATGAAAAGAATACTACGATTTCCTTTACTGCTGCTGGCGTTGTTGCTAGTGCTGGGGAATGCCCAATCCGCTTGGGCCTCGCACGCCCAGGCCGGCGAGTTGACCTACTTCTCGCTCGGCAACAACCAATACCGGGTGCGGGTGACTTTTTACCGCGATTGCGGGGGTATTGCGGCTCCGGCTAGTTTTCCGCTTACCTGCCGCAGTGGTGGCTGTAGCGGCAGCACCACAGTGACAGCAATGCTTCGGCCACCCGCTGGCTATCCGGCTCCCGGAACTTTCACCAACCCTCCTACGCCCTATTGCCCAACGGCCACCAACGTCTTTCCATGTTCGCCCGGTAGTCAAGCAGGTGGTCGCACCAATACTGTTGCTATAAACTATGAAGCCGTGGTGACGTTACCGCCTGCGGCAGAGTGGGTGTTGAGCATCGAAGAAGGTAATCGGCCAACTTTGTCTAATATTTCCACTGCGTCTTCTAATACGTTGCGGCTGGAGGCAACTCTCAACAATCGTATTACTCCTGTGGGAGGGGGCGCAGCAGTGAATATTGTTAACAACTCGCCCCAATTCAATCAACAAACCCTTCCGGTTCCGTTTGTTTGTTGGAACCAGTCGTCAACCATATCATTTTCGGCTAGTGACGTGGACCGGTTGGCTACCAATGGAGCCGGTGTCGCCTCTAACCGACCTGACTCGCTGGTTTACTCCCTTGACCGGCCGCTGTCGGGTTGCGGGGTTTTTGAAACGTACGCAGCTTATCCGGGCGGTACGTGCGTGACGGGCTTGGACCCGCGCTGTGGTTCGCGTATTGTGCGTTGCAACGGCATCACGGCTAATTATACCGCTAACATTCCCATCGCTGTTTCCAACGATACCATCGCCGGGCCGTGTACGGCAGGCGTTGTCACGTTTTCTGACATTCGTCCCAAGTTTGTATTTAATGCTTCGGCAGGCACCTTTCGTTTTACACCAGCCCTTTTTACGCCGGGCCTCGACGCGCCCCAGAACAAATACGCCGTGGTGGGTAAGATAACCGAATACCGTAAAATCAACGGTCGGTATTATAAAGTTGGCTCTGTACGCCGCGATTTCTTGGTGGTTGTAATCGACTGCGGTGCCAACGTAGTGCCGGAGCCACCCACGGGCACGGCCTCGGACACCACCTCGCGGGTTGTCATCACCACTACTGTGGATACGCTCTCATTGCGGGTGAAAACCTGTAACTACACCCGCGTCCGCATTCCTTTTACCGACCCCAACAATGTTGTATCGCCAACCAACCCGGTGAACCTGCGGCAGCGGCTGACGGTGTTTGCCCCGGCTGACATTAACACCAACATTTTGCAAAACGGTGATATTGGTTCTTTTAGCGTGAGCTATACCGACCCAACGGCTCCGGTGGGCACCTTTTTCTTCCAGCCATCGGCAGGAACCGAAGGAACCCGTCTGAACATTACCTTACGTATCGAAGATGATGCTTGCCCGGCCAAAGGCATTCAGTACCGCAGCATCATTATCCTTATTGAAGCCGGCCGCACTGCCAAAGCCCTGGCTTCGGCTCCTGGCCTGGCCAGCGCCGTGCCAACCTCCATTTGCCCCGGTGGGTTTGCCACGTTGCGCGGTGCTGTGAACCGGCCCGACTCGATACGGCAAGTAGCAAACGGGCGTACCGTGTTACAGACGTATTCGTTTGCATGGTCGGCCCTGAACAACAGCGGCCTGCCGGCTGTCAGGAACACGCCCACGTTGCGAGTAAACCCGCTGGTGACGACTCGTTACCGACTCACCATCACGCCTTTGCAAGGGTTCACTCCGCCTACGCCAGGGTTCGCTGGCTGCGGCGATACCACCAGCATCCTGGTGCGGGTGGTGCCCGAGCCGGTGGCCCGCATCGCGCTGGCCGATACGCTTACCACCCGCGTGTGTGGTGCGGCTACCGTGCAACTGCAAGGCATTGTGAGTAGGGCCGATGGCCTAACCGATGCCTATACCTACCGCTGGAGCGGGCCGGGCGTGGCAGCAACGGCCACTTCGCAAAATCTTACCGTAACTACGCCAACCCAACCGGGTTTCTATACTTACCAGCTTGTGGCCACCGGGGCCGTGCAGTTTGGCTGCGACGCCACCGCCACGCGCACCATTGAAGTAGTGGCCCCGCCTGCCATCGCCACGCGCAACTACACGCCCGAAGGGGTGTGCGCCGGGGCAGCGGTGAGTTTGCGGGCGCTGACTTCGCGCACCGACGGCCTCATCGACACCTACACCGTCCGCTGGGATGCTGCCCCCGGCCTCGACCCGGCCGATGCCAACCGCGACAGCCTCGTGGTGCGCCCGACCCGCACCACGCGCTACCGCTTCCGCGTCACGGGCCTCACGCGCTTTAATTGCACCGACACGGCCTCCGTGCTGGTGCGCGTGGTAGCCCCGCCAACGGTGACGGTCACCCGCGATGTGCAGTATGTGTGCGCCGGTGGCACGGCCCGCCTCGCGGCCACTACCGTTGCGCCTGCGGGCTTTGCCGATACCTACACGTATGCCTGGAGTGGCCCTGGCCTAACGGCCGGTGCGTCGGGCGCTGCCTTGACGGTGCAGCCCACAGCGTTGGGCATCAGCACTTACACTGTGGTAGCTACCGGCATTACTCGCTTCGGGTGCAGTGCCACGAGCACGGTGCAGGTAGAGGTACTAGCGCCAGCGGTGGCGGGTTTCACCGTCAGCGACTCGACGCGCACCAACCGCCCACCGGTAAGCTTTACCTTGCGGAGCACCACCGTTGCGCCCGGCCCGGCGGGCACGCCCACCACGTTGAGCTACCAGTGGACTTACCAGCGGGTGCGCGACGTAGCCGGTGCGCCGGCCTCGCCGCTCGACAACCCGGTAGCTTTCGGGGGCAATGCTGCCACGGTGACCACGCCCGCTCTTTCGTTGTCGGGCAGCTACCTCATCAAACTCGCTGCCACGGCTACGGTGAACGGCTCGACTTGTACGACCACAACCCAAACCCGCACCGTGGTGGTGCCCGATATACAGGTGCCGAACGTCATCACGCCCAATGCCGACGGGTTGAACGACGTGTTCAAGGTATCGACGGCCAACACCAGCAGCAAACTGGAGATTTACAACCGTTGGGGCCGCAAGGTGTACGAGCAGGCCAATTACCAGAACACCTGGGGCGGCGACAACCAGCCGGCTGGCGTGTACTACTACTTGCTGACGGACCGCAACGGAGCCGCCACCAAAGGCACCGTCGAGGTGATGCGTTAAGCACTGACCCAACGCCGGTTGCCGGGTGATTTGGCCCGCAAAAAAGGGGCACCACGAGTTTCGTGGTGCCCCTTTTTTGCAGTGTTGGCGGCGGGTGAGTGAAACTGTTGTCTGCTGGTACGGCCCACGACGCGGGTGGCGGTCGGGACAATTGTTTCTGATTGTCAACAAGTTATTATTTTGAAAAAATGGAATATAAAGTTGGTGTGAGCAAAAAAACCGATGCTCTGTAAGCTCATTTGTCGAAATTTTTGCTTAACTAGCATCACGTTACGAGCAGGCTCGTCGTGCCCTCGGCTTTTGGGTCGTAACGCATTCGTTCACGGTAGTGCCCAATTTGTAAGGGTGGTGAGTTCTAACGGGTGCTTGCAATCAACGACTTGAAAATAACTCGCCCTTACAAATTGGGCACTACCCGTTCACATCACCCCATTTTTCTTTTAGTACTCATGAGACACTTTTTACTTCAATTTCGTAAAGCCTGCCTGGCGCTGGCGTTCTTGCTGCCAGTAGGAGCGGCCCAGGCCCAGTATTGCACCAGCGTGGGCGGCCAGTGCGGCACGAGCGACATCACCGGCCTGACAATCATCAACACGTCGTTCAACAATTCGGTACCTTGCTTCGCGATACCGGGCCAGTCGGGTGCTTACGCATCGTACCCGCCGCCGCCCCAGAACAACGCGAGCTTTACGGCCACCTTGCCCTCGGGTGTGAATTATTCCATTGGGGTGAGCGGCAATGGGGCAGCGGGCGTGTGGCTTGATTACAACCGCAACAATTCGTTTGACGCGAATGAGTTTGCCGCCGTTAATAACACGACGCGCATCGCGACACTGTTCGTACCAGCCACGGCCGTTCAAGGTCCGACGGGTATCCGTTTTCGCAGCGGCGTAAGCTCGGCCTCGGATGCCTGTACCTTCATCGGTTTCGGGCAGACGAAGGACTTCACCGTCACCATCGGGGCACCGGTGCCTTGCCCGGCTCCTTACAACCTGGCCGTGAGTGGCATCAGCGACACAGGGGCCAGCTTAAGCTTCACGCCGGGCAGCGCCTCGTCGCCGGCGTACATAGTCACGTACCGTGTCGGCACCACGGGCGCAGTGCAAACCGTAACGCCCGCGCCCACCGGTTCGCCGGTAGTGCTGGCGAACCTGACCCCCGGCACCCAGTACACGGTGAGCGTGAGCGGCAACTGCGGCGGGGCCGGCACTTCGGCGGCGGTTACTACCACCTTCACCACCACCGGTGTACCGCCCTGCAACTCGCCCACGGGCCTGAGCGTGAGCAACATCAGCAGCAGCGGGGCCACGGTAAGCTTCACGGCTGCCACTTCGGCCGTGACAACCTACCAACTCACCTACACCCCGGCTGGGGGCGGGGCCCAAACCACGTCGTCTGTTACCTCGCCCATTAATCTTACCAACCTGCAAGCCAGCACGATGTACAGCCTGAGCCTAGTGAGCCGGTGCCCCAGCGGGCTGACCTCGACGGCGGCTACCACCACCTTTACCACCCCGGCCCCGCCGTGCGAGGCCCCCACCAACATGAGCGTGGTGCTGGTGAACAGCACCACGGTTTCGGTGAGTTACACGCCCAGTTCGTCGGCGGCCAATTACACTGTGAGCGCCACGCCCACGGCGGGCGGCGTTACTCAAACGGTCAGCCCCAACCCGACCGGCTCGGTGGTGACGTTGGGCAACCTGTTGCCCAACACCGCCTACACCCTCAGCGTGACAAGCAACTGCACGGGCACCGCAACGCCCACCTCGCCAGTAGTCACGACGCCTTTTACCACGCCAGCGGCCCCGTGCGGCCAACGGCCTTATGTGGTGATAGACAGCAGCAACCCCTACACCCTGAACTTTGAGACTGCCTGGGCCAATAGCTGTGCCACCCGCGACGCGCCTGGCACCAACTGGCGTAACCTGCCCGCCGACGGCGATGCCGCCTGGCGCCGCGAAGACGACGGGGCCAGCGCCAACTGGAACAGCGCCACCGCCGGGGGCTACACGCCCACGGGCAGCACCTTGAGCGGGGCCACCGGCAGCCATTCGGCGCGGTTCCACTCCACGTTTGCGCCGGCTGGCAACGTCGGCACTTTGGATTTGTACGCCAACATGGCCGGTTTCACCACCGCCACGTTGCGCTTCGATTACATCAACCCCGGAGCCAGCGGTGCCGACGAGTTGAGCGTGCTTTTAAGCACCGACGGCGGTCAAACCTTTGGGGCTACACCGCTGCTGGTGAGCCGCAACGTAAACGTCTGGACGGCCCGCACCGTGGCGCTGCCCGCCACCGTCACGGCCACTACCGTGCTGCGTTTTCAGGCAACCAGCGACCAGGGCACCACCGACATGGGCCTGGACAATGTGCGGATTTCGTTTGCTGCGCCGGTTTGCAACCCGCCCACTTTCACGGCGGTGAACCTGAGTAGCACCAGTACGCGCCTCAACATCAACGCGGGCACCGGCAACACGAGCTTTGGCATTACCTATACCGCTATGGGCGGAATGCCGCAGACAACCAGCACTTCGAACAACAACATCACCCTCACGGGGCTGCAGCCCAACACCAACTACAGCGTTACGGTGGTGGGCAACTGCGTCGGCGGCGGTGCTTCTAGCCCTGTCACCAGTACTTTCCGCACACCCCTCACCACCCGCAACGCGGCCCTGACCGCGCTAATCCGACTGGTGCCCAACCCGGCGCACAGCTCGGCCACCCTCGTGATTCCGGCTATGTTGGCGCGTTCGGCTACGTTGAGTTTGCTTAACAGCCTGGGTCAGCGGGTGCAAGGGCGCGAGTTGGTGCTTACCCCCAACGGCCTCACTACTGAACTGACGCTCGACGGGTTGGCGGCTGGCATCTATCTGGTGCAACTGCAAACGGCACAGGACCTGATGGTAAAACGCCTGGTGATAGAATAATTGCCCCTCGTGTTTCCGCACAAAAAAAGGTTGCCCTGACAAGGGCAGCCTTTTTTAATGTACTGCTGGGAGTGAAAATCTGGCGGGGGCATTCGGAAATCCTGGCTGCTACTCCAGCGTGTGCCGCTCGTTCCGCACGGCGTTGCTCAGCTCCCACACCACTTGCCGCTCAAACGGGTGCTGGCGCACCGGGCACTCGGGCATCTGGCACAGCGAACAGGCCCGGAAAGTGCAGGGGTCGGCGTGGACGAACATCTCGATTTCGACCGCAAACCGCGCACCGATGAGGGTTTCGATGGCGTGTAGTTCAGTATGCACTTCTTCGAGGGACAAGTAGTACGGCATCTGGATGTGGCAGTCGATGTGCAGGTTGGCACCGTAGCGTTGCACACGCAGGTTGTGAACATCAATCCAACACGGCTTGCGGTGGGCTTGCAGCTCGGCGATGACGGCGGCTACCACGGCGGTGTCGGTTTCGTCCATCAGCCCCGACACGGCGCGGCGCGTGATGCGGTAGCCGTTCACGAGAATAAAGCCGCCCAGCAGCAGCGCCGCGCCCGCATCGAAGCGCACAATGCCTGTGAAATGCACCAACACCAGCGCCCCGGCCGACACAATGGAGGTGAGCGCATCAATGTACAAATGCTGCCCGTCGCCGACGAGCGCCACCGAGCTGAGCCGCTTGCCGGAGCGCACCAGCACCAGCCCCACCACCAGGTTGATAATGGCCGTAGCGGCCAGCAGCGCCACGCCCCAGTCGGGCCGCGCCACCGGGTGCGGGTGCCAGAAGCTGCGCCCGGCGCTGACGAGGATGAAGGCCCCGGCCACGAAAATCAAAGCCCCCTCAAACCCGATGGACAGGTACTCTATTTTGCCGTGGCCGTAGGGGTGGTTTTCGTCCTTGGGCAGGCTGGCCAGATAGAGGCTGTAGAGCGCAAACCCGCTGGTGGCCACGTTGATAATGCTTTCGAGGGCATCCGTCAGCACGGCCTGCGAGTGGGTGAGGCGGTAGGCGTAGAACTTGGCCAGCACCAGTACTACGCTTACCACGAGCGAGAGCAGGCCGAGGCGTTGCTTGGTTTGATTAGCAGTCATGCGGAGCAGTTTCGGGCCGAAAATTCGAGCGCAAAGGTCGGGGCATTCGGGGCGGGCAAAACATTTTAACGCGAAAACGGGTATTTAAGCCGCCTTAAAAATATTTTTAGACAAGTCTAAAAATTGCGTAGCTTTGCGTAGCAAATAACCCGTACCCGTGCCCGAACCAGTTGTTGAAACATCGCCGCCTGCGCACGAGCTTGGCTGGCGCTACCCGCGTCGCGCCAATTCGCTGAGCGAAGTTTATGCGAGCATCAAAGTGCCCGGTGCCGATGCTTCGTTCTGGCGCAAGATGCTGGCTTTCTGGGGACCGGGGCTGATGGTGGCCGTCGGTTACATGGACCCCGGCAACTG
>JANYFQ010000176.1 GCA_025362615.1 Hymenobacter sp.
AGCCGGCACCGGAAACTTCACTTGCAGCGTGTCGTGGCCCACGTTGCCGGTGCTGTCGGTGGCGGTGAGGACGTAGCGGCCATCGCCCACGTCCGGCGTTTTGTAGAGCACCACCGAGCGGCCCCGGTCGGCAAGCTGCACGGCTTCGGCCACGGCGGCCGGGGTGGCCGGGCCATCGAGCGCGACCAGCGTGGCGGCGCGCAGGCCCTCGCCGAAGCTCAGGCGCAGCTGCGTGGCGCTGGGCGTGCGCGACGTGACCAACGGGGGGCGCTTGTCGGGCTGGGTGAGCACGAGCGGAACCTCCGCTCCGGTGCTGCCCGCGATGGTAATGGGCGCGGGCAGGTAGGCAATTTTCTCGCCTTCGTCGTAGCGGCCGTTGTTGTTTTTGTCGGCCACGGCGTAGATTTTGTAAGTGCCGGCCTTTAAAAAATTGAGGCTAAACTTCCCGGCCTTGTCGGTGAGCACGGTGTAATACGGACGGCCTTTGCGCACGCCCAGCGTGTCGCCCTCGCGGTACAGGCCGATGCTGGAGCCCTCCACGGGCCGGCCCGTGAGCACATCGGTGAGGGTGCCGCGCACCTTGCCCGAGTCGAGCACGGCCCCGGTGCTGAAGGTGAGGGAGGCGTTTTTAGCCGGCAGCGCCTCGGTGATGTCCACCACGGCCTCGCGGAAATTGAAGCTGTAGGTGGTATTTGGGTCGAGCGGCTTCTCGAAAAGCAAGGTGATGGCGTTGCGCTCTTCGCGCAGCTTGTAGGGGTTGCTTTCGGGCAGCTGGGGCGTGATGAGCAGGTTTTTGCTCAGGTCCTTGGTAACCACGGGCTCCGAAAAATTGAGCCGCACAAACAGCTGCGCCACGTTGCGGGCTGCGCTGTCGGGCGAGCTGCTGACGCGGCGCGGCGGGACGCGGTCGCGTGGGCCGCCCAGGGGCGGGGCCACGGCGGCGCAGCTTTCAAGCAAGGCAACCAGCGCCAGCAAAGCCAGCAATTCAGCGCGAACGGACATTATACAACAGCAGCGTGGTGAGCGTGAGAACAACGATGGCCGCCCCAATGCGCAGCCCCGTGCGGCGCGTGACCGCGGTGGTCGGCTCGGTGGGACTAACGACCACGACGTGCCGGGCGGTATCGGCCACAAAGGTCGGCGGTGGCTTGCGGAGGGAATCGGGCGGCGGCGCGGGCACGATTTGGGCGCTGGCGGCGGTGGCCAGCAGGCCCGCCGCCAGCAACAGCACCAGCCGCCACCGCGCCGCCGGTCGCATCAGGCGCTGGCCGGGGTGCGCCGCCCGGCCACGTACAGCAGGCTCGAATACTGCCCCTCGTGCGCTTCGGCGTAGGCGTTGGACTGGTAGCCGGCCTTAAGCACCGTGAGCAGCCCGCCCGCCCGTTCGGCCTTGTGCTTCTCGCTGAGCATACTCACGTAGTAGGCATCGAGCGGCATGGGCAGCGTCTGATTAATGGCCAATTTGTGCTTTTTGAGAAGCTGGGCCATGGTTTTGGGCGCGAAATGATAAAGGTGACGGGGCACATCGTAGGCCGCCCACAGCTCGCGGTAGTGCTGCGCGTCGAGGCTTTCCACGTTGGGCACGGCAATGAGCAGCACGCCGTCGGGTTTCAGCAGCGCCACGAGCTGCGCCAGCGTTTCATTGAGCGTGTGCACATGCTCCAGCACATGCCAGAGCGTAATGGCATCGAAGGTGCCGGGCTGAAACTGGGCCAGGCTCTCCTGCCCGATGGGTTGGCCCAGGCGCTGGCTAGCCTCCTGGCGGGCGCGGGCGTTGGGCTCCAGGCCCGCCACCTGCCAACCGGCCGACTTGGCAGCGGCCAAAAAATGACCCGTGCCACAGCCATAATCCAGCAACTTACTCCGGCGCGGAGCCAGCTTATTAATCAAACCCACCTTGCGGCGCATCGTGAAAAACCGGGCCACTTTGTAGGCCTGGTTCACCAGCCCGGCCGCTGCGCTGTTGTGCGACACGTAGGCATCGGACTCGTAATACCTGCCAATTTCGGCCTCCTGCGGCCGGGGATTAGTGAACTGAAAGCTGCACGCCGCGCATTGCACG
>JANYFQ010000184.1 GCA_025362615.1 Hymenobacter sp.
CACCACCAACCGCTGCGTCAGGCGGCCGGCCCCTGCCTGCACTTCCACGGCGTAAATGCCCGGCGCGAGGCCGCTCAGGTCGAGCTGGGCGGGCAGCGGCCCGGCCGTGCGCCGGATGGCCTGCTCCAGCGCGTTGTAAACGCCCAGCGTACCGCCCACCCAGCCGGCGGGGTAATTCAGAGCAGTTTCCAGCACAGCTTGGTGGTACACAAAACGGGTACATCAACTTGGGAACTGTCCTAGCTGCTTGCAACGGCTTCGGGGGCATCCCAAACGCCGGCCGGGGCCGGGCTTTTCCCGCTACCGCCGCCGCTACTTCTTCGTAATCGTGAACTCCACGCGCCGGTTCAGGGCCCGGGTTTCTTCCATTTCGTTGCTGCCCACGGGCCGGGTGTCGCCGAAGCCTTCGGTGGTGATGCGCCCGCCGTTGATGCCGTGGCTGCTGAGGTACTTTTTGACTTCGTTCACGCGGTCGAGGCTCAGCTTGAGGTTCAGGGCCGGGTCGCCCTGGTTGTCGGTGTGGCCCGAGAGCTTGATTTCGACCGTCGGGTACTCTTTCAGGATGCGGATGAGGCGGGCCAGCTCGGGGTAGGAGTTGGTGCGCAGGTAGTACTTGCTCTGCTGGAAGAAGATGTTGTTGAGCTTGATGGTTTGGCCCACCTTGAAGGGGATGAGGTACAAATCCTGCTTCTGCTCCGAGTATTTGTCGCGGCCCGTCACGTCGAGGTTGGCGTTTTCGGCAATGTAGTCCTGGGCCTCGGCGCGGTAGCCGTACTGTACGCCGCTGGGCAGCACAATGGTGTAGGAGCCGTCGGTGGGGTCGGTTTCGGCGGTCCCGATTTCTTCGCCCGTGAGCAGGTTTTCGTAGTGAATGATGGCCTTGATGGGCTTCTTGGTGGTCGCGTCGAGCACCCGGCCGGTCACGAGCGTCACGACTTCGGGCTTGAAGGCCGGGGCCAGCGCAATCCGAAAAATGTCCTTCGACTTGTCGGTGCCGTTGCGGGCCGACACCAGGTAAGCGTCCTCACCGGCCGCCGACACGGTGTAGTAAGCATCAAAGTCGGGCGAGTTCACCACCGCGCCCAGGTTGCGGGGCTGGCTCCAGTTGGTCCAGGTGTCATCGAGGCGTTTGGCGTAAAAAATGTCCGACTTGCCGTAGCCGCCGCGCCCTTCCGAGGCGAAGTACAGCGTCTTGCCATCCGAGGCCAGAAAGGGGGCGAAGTCGGCCTTTTTGGTGTTCACGTTCGGCCCCAGGTTGCGCGGGGCCGTCCACGATATTTTGGTGCCCGGCACCGGAAACGACACGCACAAATCCTGCCCGCCGAGGCCGTCGGTGCGGTCTACGGCCATGAGCAGGGCCTTGCCGGAGGTGGCCAGAAAAAAATCGACGTGCTCGGCGTCGTTGTTGTAAAAATTCTCGATTTCGAGCTTTTCGGGCACGCTCCAGCCGCCCTTGCCGCGCCGCGAAAACGAAGCGCCCTTGGGCTCCATGGCCCCGCCCGGCAAATACACGCCCGTCAGGATGGCCGTTTGGCCGTTGGCCGACACCGAGGCCAGGCCGTTGGGGTCGTCTTTGGTGTTGATGGGCGGGCCGATGTTTTTGGCCGGCCCCCAGGTTTTGGCGTTGGCGTTGAGCAGGTTCGAGTACCACACGTCCTGCGGGTCGGTGCCGCCGCCGAGGTTGCCGGGGTGGTCTTGCCGGGCAAAAAACAGGGTTTTGCCGTCGGGCGAAATCACCGGGTGGGTGTCCACGTAGCGGGTGTTGATGTTGGGCCCCAGGTTCACGAGCGACGAGTCGAACTTGACCCCCGCCGCCCCTTCGTCCACCTTCTTAAACTCCTGCTTGACGATGGTCTGGGCCACGTCGGCCACGCCGATGGCGTCCAGTTGGTTCACGCCCTCCACCTTGGCCGTGTTGAGCGACACAACGGCCCCGATGGTGCGGAATTTCTCGGCCGGAAACCGCACTTCGAGGGTGCGGTATTGCTCGGGCAGCGGGCCGGGGTTGTCGTTGGTGTACACCACGTGGCGCTTGCCCTGGGTATCGACCAGCTCGATTTTGGTAATGGCACCGGGGTTGAAGTTCTCGACCACCGTCACCTGCTGGGCCACCACCGAGCGCAAAAATTTCACCTCGATAAACTCGTTGCTGCCTTCTTTCTTGGGCAGCCAGGCCTCGTCGTTAATCTGGCCCAGGGGCAGCGAGTTGGGGATGCCCAGAATTTTGTCGGGCGCGAAGGCTTCCTTGCCCTCGGCTTTTTGCGACGACACGGCCACCACCTTCGCCGCCCAGTACACGTGCTGGGCGCGGGCAGCCGGGGCCAGGGCCAGCAGGCCGGCCAGCGCCGCCAGGGGCAAGGCAAAAAAACGACGTAAAGGGCAGATAATCACGGCAGAAAATTAATAAGGTGAGACGGCAGCGGGCGCGGCGCGGGGCGGCCCCAACGCCGGGCGGGCCTTTCGCATTGCGAACCTAGCCATAAATAACTGCTTCGCCCCGCCCGGCCCGGTTGTACCTTCCGGCTGCGGTGCCGCGTTCGGGTGCAAACGGGCCGCCTGGCAGTGACTTTTCGACGGTTTTGCGTGGGGGTGAAGGCGGGCCAAAGGACCGTCCGGCGGGGCGCGGCCCGGCCCGGCTGCGGCCTGCGCCGGCGCTGCCCGGCCCCCGCGCTTCGGAGGTCGGCAGAATACCTTCGGAGGTCGGCAGAGAGGCTTCGGAGGGCGGCAGAGGGGCTTCGGAGGGCGGCAGAGAGGCTTCGGAGGTCGGCAAACCCGCCCCGGAGGGCAGTGAAATCGGACGGCGGGGCGCGTAGCCGGTGCCTGCTGCTGATTGTGGCCCTGGGCCTGCTGCTGGCCCTGCCCGCCCGCGCCCAGCTCATCGTCGGGGCCACGCGCTTCGCCGCCGCCCCGCGCCCCGTGGGCCAACCCGACACCGCCCTGCTGCTGCTGGCCCGCGCCCGGCGCGTGGGCCTCAACACCTTCGTGCAGAGCAGCGGCGCCCGCGGGCACCTGGCGCTGGGCGGGCGGCAGCAAATCCGCTACCGGCTGGGGTCGGAGTGGATTTACGACGACCGGGGCACCCCGCCCTTCGTGCGCGAAGACTACGGGGCCGACCTGGCCTACGTGTACGCCCTCGTGCCCGACGGCCGCTGGCAATTGGGCCAGCAGCTCCACTACGACCAAAGCCGGGCCAACGCCACCCGCACCGGCCTCTGGCTGGGCCGCCTGGGCTACCAGCGACCCCTGCGCCCCGCCGATGCGCGCTCCGTGCTGCGCCTCGTGGGCCTGGCCGGCCTCGCCACCGACGCCCGCAACGGCCGCCGCGATGCCGGCTTCGCCTACGGCTTCGATGCCCTCGCGCTCTGGTACCGGGGTGGCGGCGCGGGCGCCGGCGGCCCCGCCGATGCCGCCGCCCCGGCCCTCGCGCCGCTGGCGCTGCGCCTGCTGGGCACCCGCGCCCGGCTGGGCCAGCGCACCGTGCAGCGCCTGGTGGCCGAAGCCAGCGGCGAACAAGCCTTCTTGCCCCAGGCCGCCCTGCTGGTGCAGGCCCGCGCCGGCTACCGGCAAAACCGGGCCGAAGACTACCTGGGCCAGTCGGTGCAGCGCATTCAGTCCGACACCGTGGCCGCGCAAGTGGGCGGCAGCTACCGCCTCAGCCCCTTCGCCACGCTGCGCTCGGATAATAGCGTGCTGCTGCCCGTGCGGGCCTTTCGCTACCGCCGCCTGACGGAGGGGGCCGACACCTTGCAGGACGTGGGCTACCGCCAGCAGGAGTACGACACCCGCCAGGAGCTGCGCCTGGTGCAGCCCAAGCTGCAGGCCGGCTTCCTTTTTCTCTACCACGAACGCGCCCGCGCCTACTACCTCGACAACTCGCGCCAGCTCCCAGCCGCCCGCCTCGCCACCGCCCTGGCCCGCGAACAGGTGCGCGACGTGCGCGAGCAAACCACCCGCTACCAGCTCGATGCCACCTGGCTGCCCGCCCCGCGCCACGCCCTGGCCCTGCTCGGCACGGCCCAGCTCCTGCGCGTGGACGCCCCCAGCCGCGACAACCAGCAAACCCGCGACGAAGCCCAGCACCTGCTGCGCCTGACCTGGACGGGCCGTTGGGCCGGGGCCTTCCGCACCACCCTGGGCCTGGCCGCCGAGTACCGCCAAACGGTGTTCATCCGGGCCGCCCAAAGCGCCGAGAATTACTCCGACCGCCTCCTGCACTACGAGCCGGGCTTTGCCTGGGCCGTGGGGCGTTTCAGCCTGCGGGCGCAGTACCACCTCTGGGCGAGCTACCAGGTGCGCGACCGCCCCGCCGAGCAGGCCCGCAACCGCGCCAGCCGCGTCCTCGAAACCACCCAGAGCCTGGGCTTTCAAATCAGCCCCCGCCTGGCCTTGCAGGCCGACTACGTGCGCCGCGAAAACCGCATCGGCCAGCTCGTGTGGCCCGCCTTCCGCGAAAGCCCCCTCGACACCAGCCTCACCCACGACCTCACGGCCGGGCTGCGCCGCACCTGGGCCGGCCCGCGCGGCAGCAGCAGCCTGCGCCTGGGCTACCGCCTGCTCGAACAGCGCAACTACGCCCGCGCCTTACTTCTGCCCGCGCCCGGCCCCGCCGCCGCCAGCACCCAGCTCATCTACCGCCACGCCATCACCCGGCAGCAGGGGCCGGAGCTGGCCCTCGAGCGCCGCGCCACCGCCGGCCTCAACCTCACGGCCAGCCTCTGGCTGCAATGGCTGCGCACCTACGCCACCTACACCCCCGGCACCGGCAGCACGGCCAGCGGCAGCAGCTTCACCGCCGCCGAGCTGGCCCTGGAAACGCGGCGGCTCATTCCGTACTTCGAGTTCAGCGCCGAGTGGAAAGTAGGGCGGCGGTGAGAGGGGTTGTACCGCGAAGCTCCCGCTTCGCCTCGCGTTGAACTGCTGTACCACCAAACGCTGCTGCCCCGAAGCAATTTTGCATAAACTGCAATCGATTATGGATTTCTCAGAAGCCCACTGGCAACAGCAGCAAAATAATTCCCCAAACTTATTTGCATCGACAAAAAATCCTGCCTAAATTGCCACCGCTTTCAGTCGAAAGCAGTAACCCATTCCCCCAATTTTCTTCAAAAATTCTCCCATGAAAAAATGCATACAAGGAGTGATGAGCGTACTCTCTCTCTCTCTCTCTAGTCAGCGGCATGAGTGCGCTGGCCCAAACCTACAATAGCCCGATACCGGGCGTATTGCCCATTTCCTCGGAACACGCGGCTGACCCTGGCCGGCGGTTTAGTTTGTCGCAACACACGGGCACCGATGTCATCGCATATGACAACGAGCTTATTAGACCCGGTACTTCAGACCCCCAAAACGGGCAAACCTTTCAGGTGATGACCTGGGAGGACGGCAACACCGTGTACGTGTCGTGGGATTTCTACGACAACAACGCGCCCGCCTTGCCCAATGGCCCCGTGCCCATCAACCAGCGGGTGCCCAACGTGCAGGGGTCCAGTTCGTTTGGCGTGTCCCCCAGCACGGGCGAGCAAACGCCCGACCCCGACATCGTGCTGGCTTATTATGACAACCCCACTACGGGCCGAAAAGAGTTGTATGCCAACCTCGTCTACATCGACGGCGACCGCATCAATTACAAGGTTATGCGCTGGGACTACAACGCCCGAGAGTTCGACGCAGCGGGCGCAACGGCCGTTGCTTTGGGCAACCGCAGTTACCTCCATTCATACCCCAATATCGATGCCAATAGCCAGGGCCTCGTGGCCGTAACGTGGCAGCAGTCGGTGACGGACCGGGTGAACATCACCGTGGCCTCGACCAGCAACTACTTTCCCACCTACACCTTTCCGCAGACCATCACCTTCGGGCGGGCGTTGCTGGCGGCGGGCGACATCACGGGCAAATTTCGCAAATGCTACACCGATACGTATCAATACAACAAGGATAACATCGGCGTATTTGTCGTCAATCCGCCCAAAGGTCTGTTCGAGCAAACCCTGCACCCCGACGTGGCCATCTCGGAGGGCAGCGAAGAAGATGCCATCATCTCTTCCACCTTCGTGCGCCACTTCGTGAGCGGCAAGGACCTGTTTAACATTTACAACAAGCTCGCCATCGTGCAAACCCGCTACGGGCAGTGCGACGAGGGGGGCAAAGGACAAGACCCCGAACCCAACCCCGGGCAGGAGCCGGGCAACGACCCCAGCAGCCCCGGCCATCCCAACAACCCCAACAATACCATCGCCCGCTTGCGCGTGTACCAACAGCACGAGTGGGCGTACAGCGAGGGCGGAACCGTGGGCACCCCGCGCATTGCCGCCATCGGCCTGCCCCGCAACTACGCCGACCGGGGCACCGACGTGGAGGTCGTCATCGACCGCACCGTCGGCAGTTGCGGCCCTCCACAGTACGCCATCTGGAACTTCGGCAAGACGCGCGGAATGTTCCGCGACACGTTCTCGCTCGTTAGCCCGGCCGGGCGCGGCGGCGGCGATACGCCCAATTTTATCCGGTCGGTGGAGCCGGCCGTGAGCTACTCGGTGGTCATTCCCAACCGCGACATCAATCAAATCAGCACCACGTATGTCATCGACTGGACGGGCGGGAGCGCCGAAGAAACCGGCGATTACGACAAAGGGAAAAAGGACGACGTGTGGGCCGTGACGATGGCGGGCGGTGCCCACCTCGGCAACGGCAGCAGCGGGCCGCAGGCCCAGCCCAGCGGCTACAACCGCGTAAACCTACAGGGCGACGGCGACCAGTTTGCGCCCAGCGTGGCGGGGCGCTTCCTGCAAGGCAACCTGGTGGGGCGCTTCGGCAACGTATCCGACGAAGAAATGGAGAAGTTGCTCCAGATACCGGGGGCCAGCCCCAGCGTTCACTTGTTTTTTGACGCGGCGGCCAAGCAGCTCAGCTACCGGCGCAGCGGGGACGTGGCCGTCGTAGGCAATGCGTTTCACCGCCCGGCAACTCCGGCTACCGGGCTGCTGCTACAAGCCTACCCCAACCCCAGCGAAGGGGCCGTGACGCTGCACCTGACCCTGCACCCCGGCGAGCAAGTGCGCCGGTTGGTGGTACTTGACAACCTGGGTCGGGCCGTGGCCGAACTCCCGCTGCCGGCCAAAGGCAGCAACAACGTGGAGTGGGTGCCCGCCGCCAACCTGCCCGCCGGCGTGTACACGGTGCGGGCCATCACCAGCGAGCGCACGGCCACCGTGGGCGTGGTGCGCAACTAAACCAATTCAAGCGCCGCCCGGTGCCCGCCACTGCGGGGCCGGGCGGTTGGCTTACCACCTTCTTCAGTTCGGGATTATGAAAAAGCACCTTTTCGGGAAGCGGGTTCGGCGCGTGGCGTTGGGCTGGCTCGTGTTGTGTTTGGGCTTGGCGTTTAATGGCCACGCGCAAGTGGCCCGGTACGGGTTTTCGCAAAGCACCCGGCCGTACACGCCCCTGACCGGCGGCACGGTGGTAGCCACGGCGTTGGCCGGTGCCCAGCCGAGCCCATCCACCCTGTACGGCACCGTGTACGGCCTGCCTGCCGGGGCCATCCCGTTCTCCTTTCTGTTGAATGGAAACACCTACACCAGCGCAACGGTGTCCAGCAGTGGGTTCCTGACGTTTGGGGGCGAAACGCCGCATACGTACTACGAAAGCATTCCGGGCCGCAGCGGGGGGTACAACGTGTTCACCCTGCTCTCGGAGCCGGTGGGCACGGGCTACGAAGCGGCCCTGGCCCCGTTTGGCGGCAACATCTGGGGCAACCCCGTGGCGGGCAGCCTGGGCGAAATCCGCTACCAAACCCTGGGCACGGCCCCCAACCGCGTGTTTGTGGTGCAGTGGGCCCGGATGCGGGTGTTCGGCAGCGGGTCGGGCCTGCTCAACTACCAGGCGCGGCTCTCCGAAACATCGAATAACATCGAATTCGCTTACGGCTCCTGCCAGACCGACCAGGCCACCACGGTGCAGGTGGGCCTGCGCGGCTCGACGCTCAACGACTTCACCAACCGTACCGGCACCTGGGCGGCCAGCACGGCGGGCACCGCCAACACCGCCGCGCTGCCCGTTGGCCCCACGGCGCTGCCGGCCAACGGGCTGGTGTACGCCTTCGCGCCGCCCGCGCCCCTGCCTTGCGGACAGCCCTTCAGCCTGAGCGCCGCCGTGGCCGGCACCCAGGCCGTGCTAAGCTGGCGGGCGCTGGCCCCCAACCCCGGCCCCTACACGCTCGTGTACGGCCCGGCCGGCTTCGACCCCGCCCTGGGCGGGCTGGGCACCCAAACCGTGGCCAGCACCAGCGCCACCGTTACGGGGCTGACCCCCAGCACGAACCACGATTTTTACGTGACGCAAGCCTGCGGCGGGGCGGCGGGCTCCTCGCCCGTAAGCAGCCCGCCGGGGCGCTTCCGCACCACGATTTTGAACGACGAAGTGGTGGATGCCATCGATTTGCCCATGCTGCCCACCTGCCAGCCCGTAGCGGGCACCACGGCCGGGGCCACGCCCAGCGCGGGCAACGGCTACAACCCGCTGCTGCGCTGCGACGGCAGCACCGGCGGCTCGGCCAGCAACGACGTGTGGTATCGCGTGACGACGGCTGCCACCGGCCCGGCCAGTGGCGGCTTGGGCCTGACCGTGACGGGCCAGGACGCGCAGTTCGCACGGGTGTACAGTTCAGCGGGCGGAACAGCGGGACCGCTCACGCAGGTGTTCTGCATCCAGCGGGGCAGCACCGGGGCCAGCGTCATTGGTTCGTTCGTGGTGGCCCCGTTGCTGCCCAGCACCACGTACTACGTGCGCGTGTCTAACAACGGGTACCTAGACACCACCCGTGGGCCGTTCACCATCTGCGCCACCGTGCCGCCCGCCTGTGGCGACCCCACCGGCCTTTCGACCGCGTTTGCGACCACCACCACTGTCTCGACGTTGCTTAGTTTCACGCCAGGGGCCGGGGCTGTCAGCTACAATGTTGTGCTGACCCCAACCGGAGGGCTGCCCCAAACGGTGGCACCGCTGCCTACCAGCGCACCCATCACCATTTCGGGCTTGACCCCCGCCACTTTGTATGCGGGCACTTTGCAGGCTAACTGCGCTGGGGGCAGCACGAGTGCGGCCGTACCCTTTGTGGCGGCTACTTATCCCATCAACGATGCGCTGGCCAACGCCATCGCCCTACCCGTAACAGCCACCTGCCAGCCCACGGCGGGTACGAACCAAAACGCCTCCAGTACCATAGGAATGCCGGGATACATCGGGGGTTTCCCGGCCGGGTGCGGGGCCACGCGGCCTTTGGACGTATGGTACACCTTCGTCACGCCGGCCAGCGGCCCGGCCAGCCGGGCGGTGCGGGTGCAAGTCACGGGCAAGGCCGGGCAAGTGCGGGCGTTTGCGCGGGCGGGCACCACGTACACCGAAGTCGGCTGCGCGGCGGGTTCGGCCACCGCGGCGGCCCCGCCGCTCGACCTCATCAACCTGCAACCTGCCACGACGTACTACGTGCTGGTGGGCAATTTCAGCAGCCCGGCGCTGCCGCAGCTTGGCCCCTTCACCATCTGCGTCACCGACCCGCCCCTGTGCGGCGGCCCGCAGGGCGTGGCCGTCAGCAGCATCACCGCCACGGCGGCCAACCTGACTTTTATTGCCGGTAGCCCCGCCCCGACGGGCACGGTGTACACGGTTACGCTCGCGGCGCAGGGCGGGGCGCCGGTCATCATCACCAACTCGGGCAGCACGGGTGCCATCCCGCTCACCGGGCTGGTGCCGGGCACCTACTACACGGCCACGCTGCAAGCCAACTGCGGGGCCGCGGCCGGCCTGAGCGTACCCACCACGCTGCGCTTCCGCACCCTGGGCCCCTCGGCCAACAACCTCTGCGCCGATGCCGTGCTTTTGAGCTGCACCAACAACCGCGCCGCCGCCATCCTGGCCGGGGCCACGGCCGCCGGCAACCCCAGCGCCAGTTGCAACGGCATCGCCCCGCTCGGCCCCGGCCTCTGGTACCGCGTGGCCGGCACCGGCGACGAGGTGACGGTGGACTTCTGCGCCGGCTACCCGCAAGACCCGGATATGCAGCTTTTCATCTACACCGGCACCTGCGCCAACCTGACCTGCGTGGCCAGCAACGACAACAGCGTCGGCTGCGCCCCCCAACTCCCGGCCTACACCTTCGCCACCGTGGCCGGGCAAGATTATTACCTGCTCGTGACGGCCACCGGCCGCCCGCAGGCACCGCCCTACGGCCCGGCCAGCGGCGAATTTGATGTGGCCCTGCGCTGCACCGCCCCGGCCGCCGCCTGCCCCGTGCCCACCGGCCTGGCCGTGCAGGTGCTCACCACCACGAGCGCCACCGTGACGTGGGCCGTGCCGCCGGGCGGCTTCTCGTACCAGGTCATCTGGCAGCCCCTGGGCGGCACCGGGGCTACCCCGGCCGCCGTGGCCTCGGTCATATCGGGCAGCGCTGTGCCCGGCGGCCACACGGCCACCGGCCTGCTGCCCAACACCGCCTACCGCGT
Source organism: Hymenobacter sp. (assembly GCA_025362615.1). Lineage (GTDB taxonomy): Bacteria > Bacteroidota > Bacteroidia > Cytophagales > Hymenobacteraceae > Hymenobacter. The sequence goes on from JANYFQ010000184.1 coordinate 10,497, forward strand.
CAGCGTCACCGGCCTCTGCGCCACCGCCACCGCGCCTCGTGGCCGCTCGCGCCCGGCCACGCTCGACTTCAGCACCGTGCTCAGCGCCCGCAACCCGGCCCTGGCCGCGCAGGTGCAACTCTACCCCAACCCCGCCCACACCTCGGCCACGCTGGAGGTGCCGGCCGCCCTGCGCGGGGCGGCCGGGGCCACGGCCACGCTCTACAACGGGCTGGGGCAAGTGGTGCGCCGGCTGCCGGTGGCCGCCGGCGCCGCGCCCGTGGTGCTCGACGTGGCGGGCCTGCCCACCGGCCGCTACCTGCTGCGGCTCGATACCGCCTTCGGCACCATCGGCAAGGCGCTGGTGGTGGAGTAGGCAGGAAGGAGCCAACGAAAACGCCCCGCTGCCCAAATGGGCGGCGGGGCGTTTTGAGTTTCTGTTCCGCCAGCGGCAGCAGCTTCACCTCCACCAAGCTGACGTTGGATGCGCGGCGGCTTATCCAATACTTCAAGTTCAGCGCCGAGTGGCGGCTAGGACGGTGGCAGCACAGCTTGGTGGTACACTCACCCCAGCGCCACGCCCTGGTAGAGCCGGGCCAGCGCCAGCTCGCAGCCCACGCTGCTCAAATCGAGCACCGCCGCCAGGTCGCGGGTTTCCATAAACAGCCAATGGTCGTGGGGCTGCCGGGTGTAGAGTTCGGCGTGAACGGCGGCCGAATCGAGCATGAGGTATTGGCGCAGGCTGGGCAGTTGCCGGTAGAGCATGAATTTCTCGCCCCGGTCCGTATCCAGCGTCGATTTGGCTAAGACTTCTACAATTAAGGTCGGGTTGAGAAGATTTTCGGAGCCGGCGTTATCGTCAAACCGGGCTTTGCCGCGCACCATCGCCAGGTCGGGGTAGAGGTAGGCGCTGCCATTTGCCGCCTGCACCCGCTGATGGCCGGAAAAACCCGTGCAATCCTTGCCTTCAAGATGGAGGGCTAGTAAGCCGGTTAGCCTGGCGCATAGCTTGTTGTGTGCCGCCGGCATTCCGTCTATTTCCCGAATTTCGCCAAAGCAGTACTCGTGCTTGTTCTCGGCCCCGCGCTCCAGGCGCAGGTACGCTTTGACCGATGCGCGGGTCGGGGTTTCGGTTAGATGGAGACATCATGACTACATTTAAAGCGCTACTAC
>JANYFQ010000206.1 GCA_025362615.1 Hymenobacter sp.
TCCCATATACTGACCCTGAAACGGCCGTAAGCAGTTTTTTCTCATCGAAGCGCAGGGTTTCCCCCCTGAAATGACTTGCTTGCTCTCCCTCACTGCGGGCATGGCGGGAAATGCCGCGTTTATTTCGGTGCGAAAGCCCCAATTCTAAAGAGCAAGCCCAATGAGTATTCGTGTTTTTTTAGCTGGCCATGGCCGGGCTTTGCTGGTAGCCATCGGCTTGCTGGCCGGTTGCGGCAAGGCCACCCCGGTGGCTCCGGCCCCGCCCACTACGCCGCAGTATGGTACGCCCTTCGCGGCGGTGCCCAACCGCGAGGATGCCGTGATTTATCAGGTGAACATGCGGGCCTTCAGCCAGGGCGGCAACTTTGCGGGGGTTACGGCCCGGCTCGATTCCATCCGCAACTTGGGGGCGAACGTGGTGTACCTCATGCCCATCTACCCGGTAGGCCAGCTGCGGGGCGTGAACTCGCCCTACGCCGTGCGCGACTACCGCGCCGTGAACCCCGAGTTCGGCACCCTCGCCGACCTGCGCACGCTGGTGGATGCCGCCCACAGCCGGGGCTTGAGCGTGGTGCTGGACTGGGTGGCCAACCACAGCGCTTGGGACAATGCCTGGCTGACCGACCACCCCGACTGGTACCTGAAAAACGCCGCCGGCACCATCCTGAGCCCGCCCGGCACCCCCTACACCGACGTGGCCCAGCTCGACTTCACCAACATGTCCATGCGCGCGGAGATGATTGCGGCCATGAAATCGTGGGTGTTCACGGCCAACATCGACGGCTTCCGCTGCGACTACGCCGACGCGCCCATCCTTGCGCCCACCACCTTTTGGCAGCAGGCCGTGGACACGCTGCGCACCATCCGCACCCACAAGCTGCTGCTGCTGGCCGAAGGCACGGCCAGCCGGCACTTTACGTCGGGCTTCGACTATACCTTCGGCTTCGGCTTTTACGACGGCCTGCGCAGCGTGTACCGCAACAATGCCCCCGCCACCACCTTCGCCAACCTCAACGCCAGCGAGTACGCGGGCACCAACGGCAGCACGCAGCAGGTGGTGCGCTACACCACCAACCACGACGTAAATGACTCCGACGGCACCCCGGTGGCGCTGTTCGGCGGCGACGCGGGGGCCATGTCGGCCTTCGTCATCGCCGCGCTCTACCGGGGCGTACCCATGCTGTACAACGGCCAGGAGGTGGGCATGAGCACGGCCATCAAATTTCCCTTCACCGGCGTGAAAGTGAACTGGAACGGCCCCCCGGAGGTGACGCGCCTTTACCGGCAGCTGCTGCGAGCCCGCGCCGGCAGCCCGGCCCTGCAACACGGCACGCCCACGGCCTCGTTCAGTACGGCCGGCGTGTGTGCCTTTACCAAAGCATCAGGGGCATCGCAGGCGCTGGTGGTGGTCAACGTTCGCAACGCGGCTACGTCGTTTGCGGTGCCCGCCGCTCTGGCCGGTACTGCCTGGACCAACGCCCTGCAAGCCACGCCGCTCACGCTGGGCAGCGCCCTGCCGCTGCCCGCCTACGGCTACGTCGTGCTCACGAGGTAGGGGCGGGGTCGTACCCGGTAGGGCCTGCCCCTACGGCAGCAGTCTGATAACGAAATTCTTTAGCGGGTTCTTTTTGATGAGGGTCGTCAACTGGCCGTTGGCGTAGCGGTACTCGTCTTCACGGCCGTCGCGGCGGGCGCGGTAGGTGGCATCGGGGGCGCGGGCTACGGTGAAATAGTCGCCGAAATATTCGGCAAAGGCAGTGGCGTGGGGGCCGGGCTCACCAAAAAACATATCCGTCACGGTGTAGGTGATGGGCTGTTTTTCGGTGGCCTGGTAGTGGTGCTTGTACTGGTCGGCGCGGATGGCGTAGTGGTCGCCCAGCCACTCGGCGCGGGACGAAAAATCGCCTTGGTTGGTGTGCGCTTCCACGGTGGAAAGCAGCAGTTGGCCACCCCGCACGCGGTTGGTGACCTTGTAGTAAATCTTCAGGTGATAGAACAGGAACGTGACCTGCACGTCGCTGATGAGCGTGGAAACGACTTCGGTGGTGCCAGGCTGGGGCTGGCGGGTGGCCGTCATGGTGCCCACGCGCAGGCCGGCTACCTCGATGGCGTAGCGTCGGGTTTCGGTAGGAGCCGGGCGCGGGGCCTGGGCCCGGACGACCCCGGGCGCGGCCAGCAGCAACAGCGCCGCCAGGCGGCGCACCAGGCCGAAAGCGGAAAAAGAGCCGGAGGAACGGAGCATGAAGGATGGGAAAGCTGACTTGCCGGCGGGTAAAGGTCGACCGGAATGGCCGATTTGCCGTTTGAGGACACTACGTAATTCGAGG
>JANYFQ010000213.1 GCA_025362615.1 Hymenobacter sp.
CGGTTCCAGCAAAATCGGCTCTTACTGCGTGCTGGGCGGGCAAGTAGGCGTGGGCGGGCACCTTTCGCTGGCCAACCGCACGAGCGTGACGGCGCAGGCCGGCGTGGGCAAATCGACCCGGCAAGAAGGCCTGGTGCTGCAAGGCTCTACGGCCTTCGATTTCAAGCAAAACCAACGCGCCCAAATCGTGTTCCGCCGCCTGCCCGAGCTGGAGCAGCGCGTCGAGCAACTCGAAAAGGCGCAAACCGCGCCGGAAAAGCCCTAGCTTTGCGTTTGAGTTGCTTGTTGCTTGTTGCTTGTTTCTAGTTGCTTGTTGGCGCTCAACTACTTGCTGTTGGCGTCCGGTTCGGCATCAAAAACAAGAAACTAGCAACAAGAAACCAGAAACACAACGTAATGAACGACAAGCAACATACCCTCAAAGCGCCGGTGACGGTGCGCGGCATTGGGCTGCACACCGGCGTGGAAGCCACGATGACGTTTTGCCCCGCCCCGGTGGGCCACGGCTACAAGTTTCAGCGCGTCGATTTGCCCGGTCAGCCCCTCGTGGATGCCGACGTGGACAACGTGGTGGACCTGAGCCGGGGCACGACCATCGAGCAGAACGGTGCCCGCATCAACACCGTCGAGCACACGCTGGCCGCCCTCGTGGGGCTACAGCTCGACAACGTGCTCATCCAGCTCTCCGGCCCCGAGCCGCCGATTATGGACGGCTCGTCGGCCGAGTTCGTCAAGGCGCTGCAATCGGTTGGCAACGAGGAACAAAACGCGCTGCGAAACTACTACGAAATCCCCGATGCCATTCGGTACGTGGACAATGCGCGGGGCGTGGAAATTGCGGCTTTGCCCCTTTCCGATTACCGCCTCACGGTGATGGTGGACTACAATTCGCCGGTGCTCGGTTCGCAGCACGCCACGCTGGCCGACATCAACCAGTTCAGCGAAGAAATTGCCAGCTCGCGCACGTTTTGCTTTTTGCACGAGCTGGAAATGCTCTACAAAAACAACCTCATCAAGGGCGGCGACCTGAGCAACGCCATCGTGGTGGTGGACCGCGTGGTGAGCGACGACGAGCTTAACGAGCTGGCCGCCATGCTGGGCAAGCCCCGCGTGAGCGTCCGCAAAGAAGGCATTCTGAACAACGTGGAGCTGCGCCACAAAAACGAGCCGGCCCGCCACAAACTGCTGGACTTGGTGGGCGACCTCGCCCTGGTGGGCCGCCCGCTCAAGGGCCAGATTCTGGCCGCCCGGCCCGGCCACGCCGCCAACGTGGCGTTTGCCAAGCGCATCAAAAAGAAGATGTTGGAGGAACGCTCCAACCCCGTGCCGGTGTACGACCCCAGCCGCGAGCCGGTGATGGACATCAACCGCATCATGCAGGTGTTGCCGCACCGCTACCCGTTTTTGCTGATTGACAAAATCATTCACCTCGACGACCAGATGGTGACATCGGTGAAAAACGTGACCATGAACGAGCCCTTTTTTCAGGGCCACTTCCCCGGCAACCCCGTCATGCCCGGCGTGTTGCAGATTGAGGCCCTGGCTCAAACCGGCGGCATTCTGGTGATGAACACCGTGCCCGACCCCGAAAATTACTGGCAGTATTTTCTGGGCATCGAAAACGCCCGCTTCCGCAAAAAAGTATTGCCCGGTGATACTATTGTATTTCACTGCCAATTACTTGCTCCAATCAAGCGCGGCATTGCCAAAATGAAAGGCCAAGCCTTCGTGAACGGCAAAGTGGTGTGCGATGCCGAAATGAGCGCCGCGATTGTGCGAAAAGACGCTTAGGTCATTTAACATTTAGCATTTATCATTTATCATCTGAAATTTGGCGGGTTTGGGCCACTGATTGCCCGTGCGCTGTCCTGATGTTGTTTGATGGGTGTGGTGTCGGCGTGTTAAATGTTAAATGTTAAATGTTAAATGTCAGAAATGCTTTCCCCCCTTGCTTCCATTCATCCCGATGCCCGGTTGGGCGCGGGCGTTACTGTTGAGCCATTTACGACCATCGCCGCCGATGTGGAGATTGGCGCGGGCACCTGGGTAGGGCCGAACGTGACCATTATGAGCGGGGCGCGGATTGGGGCCAACTGCCAGATTTTTCCGGGCGCGGTAGTCGGGGCAGTGCCGCAGGATTTGAAGTTTGCGGGCGAAAAAACAACTGTCCGCATCGGCGATTTCACGGTGCTGCGCGAGTGCGTCACCGTGAACCGGGGCACCGTGGACCGGGGCGAAACTACCGTCGGCAGCCACTGTCTGTTAATGGCTTACGTTCACGTCGCGCACGATTGCATCATCGGCGACCACTGCATTCTGGCCAACACGGTGCAGGTGGCGGGCCACGTCGAAATCGGCGATTACGCCATCGTGGGCGGCTCGTCGGCCATTCATCAGTTCGTGAAAATCGGGCCGCATGCCATGATTTCGGGTGGCTCGCTGGTGCGGAAAGACGTGCCGCCCTTCGTGAAAGCCGGCCGCGAGCCACTGACTTACGCCGGCATCAACTCCATCGGCCTGCGCCGCCGGGGCTTCTCCGACGAAGCCGTGGCGCTGGTGCAGCAGCTTTACCGCACCTTGTTTTTAGGCGGCCTCAACACCCACGACGCGCTGGAACAAGTGGAGCGCGAATTACCCGCCACGCCCGAGCGCGAGCTGGCCGTCGCCTTTGTGCGGAGCGCCACGCGGGGCATTCTGAAAAGCCCCAAACGGAGCAAGGCGGCGGAGAACGAGGAGTAAAACGCTGGCGACGGTTTAGCGCGAAGCGCGTAACCGTCTGCCAACGAGTTGAGCAAGTTTGCAACTTGCCGGTTAGGGTGCAATCGCAAGGCAAATTGTTCTGGGGTGCAAGTTGCAAACTTGCCCAACTGGCTGGCCGACGATTACGCGCTTCGCGCTAAACCGTCGGCCAGCGTACATTTCTCATTAAGCGAAGCATTTGACCATCACGGCCGAAAACTTAGGCAAACGCTACCAGCGCAACTGGATTTTCCGGGGGCTGACGCACGGCTTTCGGCCTGGTACGGCTACTGCCTTGCTTGGCCCCAACGGAGCCGGCAAAAGCACGTTAATCAACACGTTGGCGGGCCAGTTGCTGCCCACCGAGGGCCGCGTCGGCTACGCGCTGGCGGGCCGCGATGTGCCCGCCGAAGCCTTGCCCCGACACCTGGCCTACGCCGCGCCCTACTTAGAACTGCCCGAAGAGCTGACGCTGCGCGAGCTGCTGCGGTTCCACACCCACTTCAAGCCGTTGCAGGCCGGCATCTCGACTGAAAAACTCATCGGCTTGCTCTACCTCGACAAGGCGGCTGACCAACTGGTGCGCGAGTTTTCGTCGGGCATGAAGCAGCGCCTCAAGCTGGGCCTGGCCCTCTACGCCGCCGCTCCGCTGCTGTTGCTGGACGAGCCAACGACCAACCTCGACGCGACCGGCGTGGCCTGGTTTCGGGAGCAGGTGCGGGCCAACCGCGCCGGCCGGACGCTGCTTCTAAGCTCCAATGTGCCCGCCGAATATGATTTTTGCGACGCGCAATTACTGGTGACAGACTGGCAAAAAGGGGCCGCCAAGTCCTGACCGGACACGGCTCCTTTTGCCGCTGCCGCGTATATTCGCCCCGGCAATAAAACTCGTTTTCTACCCCATTTTCCCCCGCTCAGGCCATGAAAAGCCCCGACGACCTCGACGACCTCGACCTTAAAGACGACCTCAGCGCCGACCTTGACGGCGACGACGTACCTACCGACCTGCTCGACGACGACGACCTCGACGCCTACGCCGCCCAGGGCGGCGCCAAAGCCGTTGGCAGCAGCGAAAGCCAACTCGCCGCCAAGTACGCCGACTACCTCATGTGGCTCGACACCGGCTCCAGCCACGACGAAGCCCTCGACTTGGCCAGCATGAGCGAGGAAGAATTTACAACCGCCGAAGCCGATGCCGACCGCAGCGACAGCTTCGGCAGCCTCGACGACGAAGACGATGATTTTGATGACGACGAGGACGACGACGGCTACTCGGGCGGCAAGCGCGGTGGCCGCAGCGCCGCCCTCGACAGCGACGATTATTAGGCTGTACCGCCCAACGAAAAAGGCCGTCCTGCTACTGGGACGGCCTTTGTTCAACCCAAAAAACTCAAACCTACTTGGCCATGCCAAACACGCGCTTCATCAAATCGGTGGTGCGGGCGGCGGGATTTTTGCGGATTTTACCTTCTTCTTTAGCCAGCAAAAAGAAAATGCCGTCCACCGTTTTGTTAGTGGTGTAGTCAGCCAGGTTGGTTTGCACCGGCGTCATGAGCGGGATACGGTTGTACTGGCTCGTCATCTGGGCGTAGGCTTTGCCGGCCCCTACCTGGTCGATGGCGGCTTCGATGCTGGGGTGAAACGCCGAGGCAAGTTGGGCGTAGGTTTGCTTCTTGAGAAATTGCGTGGCCGCGTCGGGGCTGGAATTGGTGACGAGGCTTAGTGCGTCCGTAAAGCTGATGTTGGCCAGGGCGTTGACAAAAATATCTTTGGCCTGGGGCGCGGCGGCTTCGGCGGCGCGGTTGAGTTGGGTTTCGAAGGTTTCGATGAGCGTGCGCGAGCCGGGGAGCTTGCTGAGCACGGTTTTCATCATGATGGCATCTTCGGGGAAGGGGATGCGGATGTCGTCGTTGAGGTTGAAACCGTCGGGCTCCGAAGCGTACTGCACGGCTTTGGTCACGCCCTTGGTCAGGGCATCTTTAAGGCCACTGTTGGCCTCGGCTTCGGTGAGCGGGGCTACCGGGGCGGGCGGCGGCACCACCACTTTGGTAGTGGTTTTGGTGGTGGTTTTGACGGGCGCTTTTTTTGTTACCGTCTTTTTGGTGGTTTTTTTGGTTTGGGCGTGAGCGGCCGGCGCGGCGGCGAGCAAACCGGCCACCATCAGGGCCGAAGCAATGCGAATTAGCATGGCGAGAAGCGGGGCGGCAGTGAAAACCAGACGGCCCTTGTGACTGTCGTGGGGCTGCCGCGTATGCAAGTTGCTACCAATTTTGCGGCCAAGTCGGTTTTCGGCTTCCGCAGCCTGCATCTTTACGGCTCTTATGGCCTCTTTTTCTCCCAGTTCCATGCCCCTTTCAGCCCCGCCCGCGCTGCCCGCCGCGCCCCCCGACATCGAAATCATGACCATCGGCGATGAGCTGCTTTACGGACAGGTCATCGACACCAATTCGGCTTTCATGGGCCAGGAACTGGGCAAAATCGGCCTGCGGGTGCGCCAGATTTCGAGCGTGAGCGACCGGGCCGACGAGATTGTGGCAGCCCTCGACCAAGCCCGCGCCCGCGCCCAAGTGGTGTTGATGACCGGCGGCCTCGGCCCCACCAAAGACGACCTCACCAAGCACGTACTGGCCCGCTATTTTGGCAGCGAACTCGTGCTCCACGAACCCACGCTGGCCCACGTCGAGGACATTTTCCGGCGCTTCAACCGGCCTATGCTCGACGTAAACCGGCAGCAGGCCATGGTGCCCGCCAACTGCGAAGTGCTGCACAACGCCGTCGGCACCGCCCCCGGTATGTGGTTTGAGCACCAAGGCACCGTGTTCGTGAGTATGCCCGGCGTACCCTTCGAAATGAAGCGCCTCATGACCGACCACGTACTGCCGCGCCTGCAAACGCGCTTCGCCCTGGCCCCCATCGAACACCTCGTGGTGATGACCTGTGGCCTGGGTGAGAGCTTCTTAGCCGAAAAAATAGCCGACTGGGAAACCGCCCTGCCGCCCAACGTCAAGCTCGCCTACCTGCCTGGCCTGGGCAGCGTCCGCCTGCGCCTCACCGCCACCGCCGACGGCCGCCCCGACCTGCCCGGCCGCCTCCGCGCCCTGCTGCCGGCCCTGCACGAGCGCATCGGCGAGCACATTTTCGCCGAAACCGACACGCCCCTCGAAGCCGCCATCGGCCAACTGCTGCGGGCCAAAAACCTCACCGTTGGCACCGCCGAAAGCTGCACCGGCGGCTACCTGGCCCAAAAGCTGACGAGCATTCCGGGCGCGTCGGCCTACTTCCGGGGCAGCATTGTGGCGTATCACAACGACATAAAAATCAGCCAACTCGGCGTGAATCCCGAAACGCTGGCCCAGCACGGGGCCGTCAGCGAAGCCACCGTGCGCGAGATGGCCGCAGGCGCCCGCGTCCGCCTGGGCTGCGACGTAGCCGTCGCCACGAGCGGCGTGGCCGGCCCCGGCGGCGGCTCGGCGGCCAAGCCCGTCGGCACGGTTTGCATCGCCTACGCCGACGCCCACAAAACCGTCAGCAAGCAGTACTGCCTGGACCGGGGCCGGCAAAATAACATCGAGTTTGCCACCCAACAAGTACTGGATTTACTGCGGCGCAATTTGCCAGAATAAAACGAGTACCCCCAGCTTGGGGGTCCTCATTCATGCTCAACCCGCCCGACGCAACCTACCCGTCACCGCATCCACGCTCACATTAATTTCAAACCCAATTATGAGCGTCATGCACACAAATTCCAGCCACACCATGAAGCCCACCAGCGCCCCGATGGAGCCGTAAAAGTGGTTGTAAGAATCAAAAATTCGCACGTAAAGCGTAAATAAAAACGAGACCAGAAAAATAAGCAACGTCGCCACGATAGCGCCCACGCTTATTAGCGGCCATTTGTCATGTACCGGTGGTACGAAATAATAAATAACGCAGGTCGTACTCAAAAACAGCCCGACAAGCGAACCGTAACGCACCAACGTCAGCACCAATTCGGTAAGGCGTTCGGGCACGATTTCATAAAAAACCAACCCGTCAATTAAATACGTACCGAAGAAAATACCAGCAATGGCCAGCACCAGTATTAACGACAAAACAAAGGTCAGCGCCGTGGCAATCATCCGCTTGCGAATGTAGCTTCGATGCTTGAACCACGGGTATTTTTTCTCGAAAGCATCAAGCAGCGCCATTACGCCATTTGAGCTGAGAAACAGTGCGGTACCAAACCCAAAAGACAGCAAACCGCCGTGCGGAATATTGACAATATCCTCAATGGTAGTAGCCGTGGCGGCGTACAATTCGCTGGGCATAAAATCGCGCAGGAATTGCAAGATGTCTACGTTTAAATTCGGGACCGGAATGTAGGGAATGAGCGTAAACAAAAAGATTATAGTTGGAAATAATGCCACCGTGAGGTTGAAAGCCATGTAGGCCGAGCGTTTTTCCAGCGAGTCGTTGCGTAGCTCCAACAAAACCCGGTCAATAATATCGTAAAGCGACACGCTGCCGCCGCTGAAACGAATGCGTTTCAGCCACACCAGTGCCCAGCGGTAGGGCCGCTGTTGGCGTAATTCGGGCACCCGCATTCGGCGCATCAACGGGCTTTGCATGGTTTATTTCTAGCTGTTAGCTGATAGCCGTTGGCGGTTGAGCAACGGTTCCAAAAGGAATTAAAAAGGAAATGGTTTTGCCGAGGCTAACAGCTAACGAGGCTGTTTAGAAAGTCGTTTTTGCCACAGGCGGTGCGGGCGGGCGGCTTTTTCGCCGCCCGCCCGC
>JANYFQ010000312.1 GCA_025362615.1 Hymenobacter sp.
CGACGCGCGGTTAGGCTCGCGCAAAGGCCGGCCCCACTCGTTCAAGCCGCGCGTCGGAGACGCGAAGCCAGCAGGCAGCGCGTTAAAAACGCGCGCCAACGCCGGGCTTTTGACTTTCTAAACAACTTCATTGAGTAACTGCTGTTACGCGGACTGTTTCTCGTTGCTTGTTGCTGGTTTCTGGTTGCCTTCGGGCCTCAAAAACCGCCCAAAAACCACGAACAAGCAACAAGAAACAAGCAACGAGAAAACCGCCGCTACGCGGCTGTCCGCAACCTGGGTTTGCTCAACAGCTTCATAAGCAGCAAGGAATAAGAAACTTCATCGCCCCGAATAAGAAACTTCATCGCACCACGTACACCTTCACTTGCAACGGCGCGGCGGCGTTGCCGGGGCCGCCCAGCACCACGCGCTCTGGTAGCTGGAGTGTGCTGGGAGCCAGCAGCAGGCCGTAGTTCGGCAGCTGTCGGTCGATAACGGCCTGGCAATAAGTAGCCAGTGGCAACTGGTAGCGCCCGGTTTCGAAGCCGGTGCGGCTCGGGCCGCCGCCCAAGTAGTTGAGCGGTGTCGCAGCTCCGCCGGTGCCCAGGGCCGGGCCGCGCTGCCCGCCCCGGCCGCTGAGGTAAGCAAAAAGCGTGGCGGGCGGGGCCAGGCCGCGCCCGGCGCTGCCGGGCAGGGTTTCGAAGGTGGCCTCGGCGGCCACCACCACCGGGTGGGCCGCCAGCGCCCGCAGGTCGGCGAGGTACGGGATTTCCAACCGAAGCTGCAGGCCCAGCGCCCCGGCCAGGTAAGCCTCGCGGGCCGTTTGAGCGCTGGCAATGGCCCGGTTGCTGGCCGAAAGGGAGGCCAATAGCGTCCCGCTGCGGTCGGCCGCAACCCGGTAAAAATGGGCAGTCGAGGCACCCAACCCGAAGCTGCGGCTGCGGGCCACGGTGGGCGCAGCGGGCGTGTGGGTGTAGAGGCGTAACTGCGTGGCGGCCAACGGCAGCAGCAGCGCGGCATCGTCGGCGGGGCCGGGGGCCAGGGCCAGGCCGGGCAGCACAGCGGCCAGTTGGGCCTCGTTGGTCAGGCGGCCTTGCTGGCCGGCTTGCAGCAGCTCGCGGCCCAGGGCATCGGCCAGGCGCAGGCGCAGCCGGCGGCGGCTGGGGCCGGCCCGAAACGTCGCCAGCGCCCCCGCTGCCTGGTTGAGCAGCAAAGGACTGACCGCCACCGATTCGCCCGCGTAATACGGCCGGCCGGGCACGAGCGGGGCCAGCAAGCGGCGCACTTCCAGGCGTTGCAGTTGCGTGGTATCACCGTAGCGGTAGGGGTTGGGGCCCAGCTCCAGGGCGAGCGAGTCAAAAGCTTCGTCGGCGGCGGGGGCGTAGGGGCCGTCCCAGCCCAGGCGGGCGTAGCCGGTAGCGGTTATCAGCCCCAGGCGCGGGTCGCGGTACTGGCCCACCAGCAGGAAGTTAGCGCCCGACGTGAGCACCGAATCGCGCCACACCGTGCTGACGCGCACCGTGAGCGTATCGATGCGGACCACGCCAGGGGTAGCGTTGGGCGACGGCAATTCGAGGCCAACGTCGCCGGGCCGTGAGCAGGCCAGCAGCAAGGCCAGGCCGGGCAGCAAGGCGTTGGCTTTGATAAGTTTGAAAAGCATAGTTAGCGGCGACTCGACTGGCTTACTTCTCATCCGCCCGCAATTCCCACACGTCGTCGAAGCGTTGATTGCTGTTGGTTCCCAGGGCGATAAAGCCCTGGCCGTTCACGTCAAACCCTGCGGCTCCGGTGCGGGCGGTGCCCGCGAAATCGGTTTTTTTCGTCCACGTATCGGCCGTGGCCGAGTAGGCGTAGCAGTCGGCCCGCGGGCCGGCATCGGTGGCTCCGAGGGCCACGTAGGCGGTGGTGGCGTCGGCCCCGCCGAAGGCCACGGCATAGGCGCGGGGCAGGGCACCGAAGTCGTTGCCGTCGCCGTTGGTGGCGGTGCCTTCGAGCTTGCGGCGCTCGGTCCAGGTTTCGGTGGCGGGGTTGTAGCTCCACACATCGGTTTGGTAGCTGCCGTTGTCGAGGCCGGTGGCAACGTAGCCCTGGCCGGCGGCCACAAAGCTCACGGCTCCAAGCCGTTTATTGCCGCCGAAGCTGGGTTTCTGGGTCCAGGCATCGGCGGCGGGGTCGTACTGCCAAAGGTCTTTTTTGTAGTTGCCGTCGTAGCCCGTGGCCACGTAGCCTTTGCCCTCCAGGCCAAAGGCTACGGCGGCGTAGCGGGCGCTGCCGCCAAAGTCGGCCCGCCGCCGCCACTGGTTCGCGGCCGGGTCGAATTCGTAGAAATCGGCCAGACGGTCGGTGCCGTTGTAGCCGGTGCCCACGTAGCCCTTGCCACCCGCCGCGAAGGCCACCGCGTAAAAGCGCCCCTGCCCCGGAAAGTCGGCCCGTTGCCGCCAGGTGCCGGTGGCAGGCGTGAATTCCCACAAATCGCGGTAGCGGTCGGTGCCGTCGGTGCCCAGGGCCACGTAGGCTTTGCCGGCAATCACGAAGCTCACGGCCCCGCTGCGGGCCAGGCCCTCAAACTGCGAGCGCCGGTACCATTTACCGGTGATTTCGGCCGTGGTCGTATCGTTTTTTTTGCAGCTATCGAGTAGGGGAGTGGCGAGGGCCAGCGCCAGCAGCATTATTTTTCTCATGGCAATTACCGGGGGGTTAGTTGTCCGGTAGAGCCAGGTGCTGAGGCCAGCGGTTGCAATTCGATTTGATAAATAATTAAAAATCGGGCAAAGTTTTATTTATTGAAAAAGGTTGCAGCACTAATCATTTTAACAAATTCAAAACCCAAATTAATATTTTGTTTAACAGTCGATTAGAATGAAATAATAATTTTTTAAAAACAAGATAAATTTTAAAAAATGAGGAAGGTAGCAAAGCCCAAAATTTATTTTGCGGCCTTTTTGCAGCAAATAAATTTCGCCTATTTGCTGCATTTGAAATTTATTGCCACCTGATTTTATTGGGGTTTAAGTGAACGACGTAATCAAATGAATTTTGCGGAGTGGTTTGTCTGCCGGTTGTCGCCGGGCACTCGTCCGGCGCGTGGACGTATGCTGCCGCGAACAGTTTCAACGCGAGTCGTTCCACGGTCAGTGGCCGGACGAACCGCTTTGCGGAATTTGCCCGACCACTGACCTGCCTGGCCTCCCCACCCCTGCGCACGCCTCGGCTGTGCTCGTATTTCCCTCCCACAGGGAAAAGTCTTACGCGCTCACTTTCATCAATAGGACTTACGCACCGGTAGCGAACTTGCGCCAAAAATACTGCCATGCTGACCCAACGCACCTACATTGACTACTTGCTCAGTACGCCGCGCAACTACACCTGCACCCACCTGGCGGCTCATCTACCCGACGTGAGCCAC
>JANYFQ010000315.1 GCA_025362615.1 Hymenobacter sp.
GCCCGCGCCGACTACTCGCGGGCCTCTGGCCCGCACCCCAGGCCGCAATCGTTGAGGGACCCGCACCCCAGGCCAGAATCGTAAAATAGTGCAACGCGAGTCGTTCAACGATTGGGGGCCAGAGGCCCCCAAGTAGTTGGCACGGGCCTGGAGGCCCGCGCCAAAAAACAAGCGCGCAACAGCAAGTAAAATATTTGCCCGGCGAGTACGTCAGCGGCGGCGTGGCGGCGGAAAACGGAGGCGCAAACTTTATTGGCGGAAACTTAAAATACATTTTGCGTTTCCGTCGTACCTTTGCCCACGTCATGGAACTCAAGGACCGTATTCTTCGCACCTCCCAGCAATTGTTCATGCGCAACGGCATCCGCAGCGTGAGCATGGACGACATTGCCGCCGAGCTGGCCGTGTCGAAGAAAACGCTTTACAAATGGTACGAAAACAAGGACCAGCTCGTGTACGCCATGATGGAGCAGCACCTCGATACCTCACGCGACGACTGCGCCCAAGTGCAGCAGCAGGCCAGCTCCGCCATCGACGAATTGTTCCGGATGATGAGCTGGATGAAGCAGCAAGTGGCCGAAGTGCATCCGAGCATTTTTTACGATATGCAGAAATTTCACCCTACTAGCTGGCAATTGTGGGTGGCACACAAGCAGCACTACATTCTGGCCCAAATACTTGACAACCTACGCCGGGGCATGGCCGAGGGCCTCTACCGCGCCGACCTCGATGCCGACGTGCTGGCCCGCCTGCGCTTGGCGCAAATCGAGGTGGTGTTCGACCCGACGGTTTTTCCGCCCCAGCAGTTTGACGTGCAGCGCATCCAGCACGTCATCATGGAGCATTTCATGCTGGGCGTGGCCACGCTCAAGGGCCACCAACTTATTAACGAACGGCGCGGAATAGTGGAATAGCGGAGTCGTCATCCGAACCTACGCTGCCCCGCGCCGCCCTTCCCCCGACAACCACCTTTTGCTGATGATGAAAACCCTGTTTCAACCTTCCGTCTGGCTGCTGGCCGCCGGCTTGGTCCCGGCCGTGGCCCTGGCCCAGTCCACCGGGGGCACACGGCCGGCAGCACCTGCCCCGGCGGCTCCGGCTCCGGCCGCGCTGGCCACTGCCCCCGGCCCCGGCACCCTCATGCCCCTGAGCCTGGCCCAGGCCACGCGCTTCGCCGTGCAAAACAAGCCGACGCTGCTGGCCACCCGCCTGGCCGAGCAAACCGCCGCCGCCCGCGTGGGCGAAATCAAGAGCGCCGGCCTGCCGCAAGTGAACGTGGCCGCCAACCTGGCCGACAACTTCAAGCTGCAAAAAAGCCTCGTGAGCTTCCCTGTCACGCAAACGCTGCTTACTTCCACCGACCTGGCCGCTGCCGGGGCCGGCGATAAGGCCATTCTCGGTACGCAGCAGCTCGCGCTGCCGCCCCAGCCGTTTGCCTTCGGCCTGCAATACGCCGGCAACACCAGCGCCTCGGTGTCGCAGCTGCTATTCGACGGCTCGTACTTGATTGGTTTGAAGGCGGCTAAGGTTTACACCGAACTGGCCCGCAAGCAGACGCAGCAGGCCGAAATTGACGTGGTGGAGCAGGTGAGCAAGGCGTATTACGGTACGCTGGTGGCCCGCGCCCGCCTCGGGCTGCTGGCCCGCAACGTGCAGCGCCTCGACACGATTTTGTACCAAACCAACGCCACCTACAAAGCAGGTTTCGCCGAGAAGCTCGACGTGGACCGCCTGCGGGTGCAGCTCAACAACCTGAAGGTAGAGCAGCAGAAAGCCCAGCGTCTTACCGAGTTGAGCGTGGCCTTGCTCAAGTTTCAGATGGGCCTGCCCCAAAGCCAGCCCGTGCAGCTCACCGACTCGCTGGGCGCGGCGGTGGTTGATGCCACCGCTCTGCGCCAGCGCCTCGGCGTGGCCGACTTTACCAACGGCGGCGGCACCGGCGCGGCCGGGGCATTGCCCACGGCCCCGGCCGGCAACAGCACTAACCGCAACGCCCAAACCACTCAGGACCAGCAGACAGCCCTCGCCGGTGGGCGCACCTCGCAGGTAGCCGGAGCCGCCAATTACAACAACCGCATCGAGTTTTCGACCCTCGAAACCCAGCAGGCCCTGGCCGGACTGGACGTAAAAAACCGCTTGGCCGGGGCCTACCCGCGCTTGTTGCTAACGGGTGCCTACGGCTTCAGCGGCTCGTCAAACCAGTTCGGGGAACTGTTCGCTTTTCGGGGGCCGGATTCGCGCAACGGAGCCGGGCTGCCCAACCAAAACTGGTTTGGCTTCGGCAACGTGGGGTTGAGCTTACAGGTGCCGGTGTTCGACGGCTTTCGGCGCAAGTACCAGGTGCAGCAAGGCCGCATCGCGCAGCAAACCATCGAGAAAGGCTTCGAGACCATTCGCCAAAGCATTGATTTGCAGGATGCCCAAAGCCGCACCTCACTCACCAACGCCCTCGACGTGCTCGACAACCAAAAGGACAACCTCGACCTGGCCGGGGAAGTGGCGCGGGTGTCGCGCATCAAATTCGACGCCGGCGTCGGCTCGAACCTGGAAGTCATCTCGGCTGAAACCTCACTCCGCGAGTCGCAAACAAATTACTACGCTGCGCTTTACGACGTGCTGGTGGCCAAAGTGGACCGCGATAAGGCCACGGGCGAGCTGTTCAATAAACGGTAGCGCGGGTTTTCAACCCGCACGTCGGGTCAAAAACCCAGCTTATCAGCATTTTATCAATCAAAAAACCCCAACGCGAGCCACTCGCTGCGCTCGACGCGGGTTGAAAACCTACGCTACTTTTTTCTCATGCGCCTCCAAACCCTCTCTGTCACCCTCGCCACGGCGGTCCTCCTCACGGCCTGCGGCGGGGCCAAAGACCCCAAAGCCGAGCTGGCCAAACTCCAAAAAGAGCAGGCCGATACCCAGGCTAAAATCGCCGCCCTCGAAGCTACCAACAAGGCCACCGGCGGTGCCGAAACCGCCCAGCCGGCCGTGCCGGTTACGGCCGTCAGCATTAAGCCCCAGAGCTTTACGAGCTACCTCGAAGTGCAGGGCCGCGCCGACTTCGACCAGAATGCCACCGTGCCCGCCCGGATGCCCGGCACCCTCACCAGCGTGCGCGTACAGCGCGGCGACCGCGTGGGCCGGGGCCAAATCCTGGCTACCATCGATGCCAGCGTACTCGACGCCAGCACCGCCGAGCTGCGCACCCGCCTCGATTTGGCCCGCACCATCTACCTCAAGCAAAAGGGGTTGTGGGACCAGCAAATCGGCACCGAAGTGCAGTACCTGAGCGCCAAGAACAACAAGGATGCCCTGGAGCGCAGCCTTGCTACGCTCAACCAGCAACGAGCTATGTATAACGTGGTTGCGCCGTTCTCGGGCACCGTGGACGAGGTGCTGCCCAAGCTCGGCGAGGCCGTGGCCCCCGGTGTGCCGGTGGTGCGCCTGCTAAGCGGCGCGGGCGGCAAAATCGTGGCCGATGTGTCGGAAAACTACGCCAGCAGCCTTAAAGTCGGCGACCGCGCCATGATAAAAATGCCCGACCTGGGCGACCAGGAATACGCCACCACGGTGCGCGTCGTGAGCCGCAGCATTTCGACCGTCAGCCGGGCTTTCGCCGTGGAATTGCGGGTGCCGGCTGCCCTCGCCGGCAAGCTGCGCCCCAACATGGTGGCCCAGGTCCGCATCCAAAACTACCAGCGGCAGGCCGTGCCCGTGCTGCCCGTCGATGCCGTGCAGAAGGACGAAACGAACTCGTTCGTGTATGTCGTGGAAGGCGGCAAGGCGATGAAGCACATCGTGCAAACCGGCAAAACCTACAACGGAAAAGTAGAAATTTTGTCGGGCTTGAAAGCTGACGACAAGGCGATTACGGGCGGATACCAGAATTTGAACGAAGGACAGGCGGTGAGCTTGTAAGGCTGACGCGAGGCGGTCAAAAACTCCCCTCCTCAGACGAGGAGGGGAGCTTTGACCGCCTTATTTTCAACAATTCCACCCAAATACCATGCAGGAATTAGAAAAAGAATTCAAGCCCACCTCCTGGGCCATCGACAACCGGACGAGTATCTACATCATCACGGTTATCCTCACCATTGCCGGGCTTTTCACTTACCTGAAACTTCAGAAAGAGAAGTTCCCCGACATCGTGGTGCCGCGCATCATCGTGAGCACCATTTACCCCGGCATTTCGCCGGCGGATATGGAAAACTTGGTGTCGCGAGTGATTGAGAAGGAGTTGAAATCGGTGAACGGGGTGAAGAAAATCAACTCCACCTCGAACCAGGATTACTCGATTATTGATGTTGAATTCAACGCCAATATCAAGGTCGAGTACGCCAAGCAACTCGTGAAGGATGCCGTGGACAAGGCCCGTACCGACCTGCCCAACGACCTGCCCGCGCCGCCCAACGTGAAGGAAGTCAGCTTCTCGGAGTTTCCGATAATGAACGTGAACCTGAGCGGCAACCTGCCGCTGGTGAAGCTCAAAAAGTACGCCGACGACTTGCAGGACCAAATCGAGAGCCTGCCCGAAATCACCCGCGTGGACATTGTGGGGGCGCTCGAACAGCAGGTGAACGTGGACGTGGACCTCTACAAGCTCCAGGCCGCGCACCTCTCGTTTGATGACATTCAGGGGGCCATTCAGCGCGAGAACCTCAATATTTCGGGCGGCTCCGTGACCGTGGGCGGGCAAAAACGCGCCGTGCGCGTGGCCGGGCAGTACGCCAACGCCGCCGACATCGGCAACATCTTCCTCAACAACTCCGACAACCAGCCCATCCGCCTCGGCGACGTGGCCGCTGTGACCGACGGCTTTAAGGACCGCGAAAGCTACGCCCGGCTCGAGGGCAAAACGGCCGTCACGCTCAACGTCGTCAAGCGCAGCGGCACCAATCTGATTGACGCTTCGGACAAAATTCACGCCCTCATCAACACCGCGCAGCGCACCACGCTGCCCAAAGACCTCAAAGTCACCATCACCGGCGACACCTCGAACGACACCCGCGTCACGCTTACCGACCTGATTAACACCATCATCATCGGCTTCATTCTGGTGACGCTGATTCTGATGTTCTTCATGGGCACCACCAACGCCATTTTTGTGGGCCTTAGTGTGCCGCTGAGTATGTTTCTGGCGTTTCTGGTGCTGCCGCTGCTGGGCTTTTCGCTCAACATGATTGTGCTGTTCAGCTTCCTGCTGGCGCTGGGCATTGTGGTGGACGACGCCATCGTGGTCATCGAAAACACCCACCGCATCCACCACGACCACAAGGAGTTGAGCGTGGAGAAGTCGGCCAAGTTTGCCGCCGGCGAGGTGTTCGTGCCCGTGCTGGCTGGTACGCTCACCACGGTGGCCCCGTTCATCCCGCTGGCGTTCTGGCCGGGCATCATCGGCAAGTTCATGTACTACCTGCCCATCACGCTGATTGTAACGCTGCTGTCGTCGCTCATCGTAGCCTTCATCATCAACCCGGTGTTCGCAGTGACTTTCATGGACCGTGAGGACCACGACGCGGCCGAGCGCAAGCGCCCGCCCCTGACGCGCACGTTTCTGGGTTGGATGGGCGGCCTGCTGGCCGTGGCGGGCATCGGCTACGCGGCGGGTTCGCCCTTCACGGGCAACCTGACGCTGTTCCTGGTCTTCTTCATCTTCCTCAACCGCTACGTGCTGAACCGGGCCATTGCCTACTTCCAGCAGCGGACGCTGCCGGCGTTTCAAAATGGCTACGCGCGGGTTGTAGACTGGGCCGTACACGGCTCGGGCTGGCGGCAGGGCGGCATTATGGCCAGCATGGTGGTCTTGCTTGTGCTCTCGTTTGTGGCCGTGGGCATCCGCAAGCCGAAGGTAGAATTCTTCCCCAAAGGCGACCCGAAATTCGTCTACACCTACATCAAAATGCCGGTCGGCACGGCCGTGGAAGTGACCGACAGCATCACGAGTGTGCTCGAAAAGCGGGTGTACGGCGTGATTGGCCGCCACAACCCCGACGTGGAATCGGTCATCACCAATGTTGCCATCGGGGCCAACGACCCGCAGGAACAAACCGGCGCGGCCCAGAGCCACCTCGGCAAAGTGGCGGTGGCGTTCAAGGAGCTCAGCGAGCGCACCGGCCCCAAAACTGGCACTTACATGACCAAAATCCGCGAGGTAGTGAAAGGCATTCCCGGCGCAGAAGTGACTGTGGACCAGGAAAGCAGCGGCCCGCCGCAGCAGAAGGAAATCGCCATCGAAGTAACTGGCGACGACTACCAGCAGCTTGCCAAACTCAGCAAGCGCGTGTTCCGCTACGTCGATTCGCTGCAGGTGCCAGGCGTGGAAATGCTACACTCGAACCTGGAAGATGCCAACCCCGAAATTGCCGTGCGCGTGGACCGCGAACGCGCCAACCGCGAGGGCATCAGCACGGCCCAGGTGGGGTTGCTGGCCCGCACGGCCATCTTCGGCCGCGAAAGCAGCAAGTTCAAAACCGCCGACGACGACTACGACATCCAGGTACGCTACGCCGATAAGTACCGCAAAAACATTGATGCGCTGATGGATGCGCCCATCACCTTCCGCACCAACCGGGGCACGTTGCGGCAGGTGCCTATTTCGGCCGTGGCCGACCTCAACTACGGCACTACTTACGGCAGCATCAAGCGCAAAAATCTCAAAAAAATCATTGTCATCAGCTCCAACGTCCTCACCAGTCAGGGCTACACCGGGGCCGACGTGGTGCCCAAAATAGCGGCGGCGCTGGCCAGTTTCCCGGTGCCCGAAGGCTACGCCGTAAGGATGGGCGGGGCTGCTGAGGACCAGAAGGAAACCTCCGATTTTCTGGGCGTGGCCCTGGTGCTGGCCATCGGCCTGATTTTCCTCATCCTCGTCACGCAGTTCAACTCGCTGGCCAAGCCGCTCATCATCCTGAGCGAAATCATTTTTTCCATCATCGGCGTGCTCTTTGGCTATGCCCTCACGGGGATGACGATTTCGATTGTGATGACCGGCGTCGGCATCCTGGCGCTGGCCGGCATCGTGGTAAAGAACGGCATTTTGCTGATTGAATTTACCGACATCTTGCGGGCGCAGGGAATGCCGTTGCGGCAGGCGCTCATTGAGGCGGGCCGCACCCGCCTCAACCCGGTTATTCTGACGGCAACGGCGGCCATTCTGGGGCTTATCCCGCTGGCCATCGGCCTCAACGTGGACTTTTACGAACTTTTCAACTCCGGGCATCCGCACTTTTTCATCGGCGGCGAGAGCGTCGTGTTCTGGGGGCCGCTGGCGTGGACGATAATTTTTGGGTTGTCCTTTGCAACCATTATCACCCTGCTGGTAGTCCCGGTGATGTACCTGCTCAACGAGGAAATCCAAGCCTACTTCACGGGCCGCGACGTGGACGCGCCGATTGCTACGCAAGTGGCTGAGGACGAAAGCGAAGCCGCCACTCCTGCGATTTTGGCTTAATGTTTCTTGTTACTCGTTTCTTGTTTCTTGTTTGAAAAAACGGGGGCTGAAACCAAGGGTATCCAACAAGAAACGAGCAACCAGAAACAAGAAACTAGCAACACCCCATGTACACCGTCACGACGACCGCCCCCACCGCCAGCATCGAGCAACAGGTATTCCGCATCATCAGCAAGCGCAAGGCCATTCGGGCCAGTCGCGTCCGCAAAACTGCCAGCCTCGCCCGCGACCTGCGCTTCGACACCGTGGACGTGGTGGATATCATCCTGGCCCTGGAAAACCAGTTCCACATCGTCATCCCCGACGAGGTGCCGCTCTTTACAGTCGGCGATTTTGTGCGCTTCGTGCGCGAGCACGCCGTGGCTTAAAGAATACTGAAAAGCGACTGATAATCAGATTTGTAAAGCCCTGGCAATTGGTATTGCCGGGGCTTTATGCGTATTGGTGCTGTTGCAGGTTGGTCATCTGAAATTTTTCTTTCACTTTGCCCATAGCGACACGTCCCCATTGAGCAATTAACGAGCTTCGCGTTGCACTTTTTAAGTGCAGCCTGCCGACTGGCCTTTTGCATGACAACCTTGTTGGTTGTTTTCTCATAGGACTTACGCACCGGTAGCGAACTTGCGCCAAAAATACTGCCATGCTGACCCAACGCACCTACATTGACTACTTGCTCAGTACGCCGCGCAACTACACCTGCACCCACCTGGCGGCTCATCTACCCGACGTGAGCCAC
>JANYFQ010000411.1 GCA_025362615.1 Hymenobacter sp.
CACTGAGCACCCGCAGCTCGGCCGCCTTGATTTCGGGCAGGGTGTTGCTGGCCGTTTGGTAGGCCTGGTTCAGGTCGATGGCGTAAGGGGCTTCCTCGTCGGGGTCGGGCAGGGCGGGCACCTCAATCTGGAAATTCTGCGCGGAGGCCGGGTCGAGGTTGAGTAGCTGCACCAGGGCCAAGCGGGCCAGGTCGGCCTGGTTCTGGGCGATTATCACGTTCAATTCGTCGGTAGCCAGCTGGCTTTGGGTATCGAGCAGCGTGCTTTCGGGGATGCTGCCGGCCCGGAGCAGGATGCGGGCGCGCGCCAGCTGCGCGTTGTCGTTATCGACGTGCAGCTGGTTGGCCCGCACCAGCTCCTGGGCCAGCACGAGTTGCAGAAACTGCGAGGCCACGTTCAGGCTCAGGTCGTTACCGGCTTTCACCACGTCCTGCAAGCCCGCCTCGTAGTCGAGGGCGTTGCGCTTGATGGTGTTGCGCAGCTGAAACCCCTGAAACAGCGCCACCTGCGACACGGCCGAAAAGTTGTTCGCCCGAATGGTCTGGCTCTGGTATTCGTAGGTCACCGGGTTCACGCTTTGGCCAAACTGCCAGGTTTGGGTGCCGTTGAGGTTGGCCGTGGGCAGCAGGGCCGCCTTGCTCTGGACGAGCACCACCTTGTTGCTGCGGGCCGTGAGCTGGGCCTGCCGCACGTTCAAGTTGTGCTCGAGGGCAAAGGCCACGGCCCGCTCCAGCGTCCACGGCCCGGTGGCGGGCTGGGCCGGGCTGCCCAGGGCGGCCGCCGGCGGCGAGGCCGGAACGGCGGGTTGCTGGGCGCGGGCCGCGGGGGCCGCCGCCAGCAGCGCACCGGCCAGCGCCAGGGGCCGCAGGCCCGGCGCGGAAAGGGTATAACTTCGTTTCATAACACAGAAAAATTGGG
Organism: Hymenobacter sp.; assembly: GCA_025362615.1. GTDB lineage: Bacteria > Bacteroidota > Bacteroidia > Cytophagales > Hymenobacteraceae > Hymenobacter. Next base: position 919 of record JANYFQ010000411.1, read on the forward strand.
CTGCTTCGGAAGGAGAACAAGAACCGTTGAAGAGGGGAAATTATTACACGGCCGGCCCTACTCCAGCGTCGGAATGTAGATGATGCCCTGCACCCAGCTCAATTGACGCAAATAGGCCAGGGTTATTTCCTTAATCGGGCTGTCCATTTCGATAAACTGCCGGGCGGCATCGTTGCGGCCCTTGCGGCTCACCATCATGGTGGCGATGTTGCACTGGTCGTGGGCGATGACCGAGGCGATGAAGGCAATGGAACCGGGCACGTCGTGGGCATCGACGATGAGCGTGTGCAACGCCCCCGAAAAATCGGCCGGAAAGCCGTCCACCTCCACGATGCGAATCACCCCGCCGCCCCGGCTCTGGCCCAGCACTTCGACGCGGTGGCCGGTGGCCCCGTCCAGCAGGTTCAGCCGGATAGTGTTGGGGTGCATGGTGGAGGCATTGGCCACGCTCTGAAAGGTATAGCGCAGGCCGGCCGCTTCGGCGTGGTCGAACGCGGTGCGGATGCGGGGGTCGTCGGGCGCGTAGCCCAGCAGGCCGGCCACGATGGCGCGGTCCGAGCCGTGGCCCTCGTAGGTGCGGGCAAACGAGTTGTAGAACGTGACCACCGCCTCGGTGGGCACGGCCCCCAGGGTGCGAATGGCCGCCCGCGCAATTCGGACCACGCCGGCCGTGTGCGACGAGCTCGGCCCAATCATAACCGGTCCAATCATATCGAAAATGCTGGATTTCTCCGCCATGGGTAGCTGCCTTCGGGACGTTTGAAAAGCTAAAAGTAGGGGTTCGGCGGCGGAAATAGCGGGAATGCGTCGGGCACTTTGCCCCCGAAAAGTTTTCGCGGCCGCTGCTTTTCTTCCGGTATTCGGCGACAAAGATGCGCCGCAACCGCTTTGGTTGCGAGTTGTTCGGCACGCCGCGTAAATTGGCCCCTTGCGGACCCGGTAATTTACCGATATTTGCCGCCGGCCCACCCAGCCTTTTCCCCCCATCCCACTCACGCCCGTTTTCATGTCCCCCTCTCCCACCCAGGAGGATTTTTCTCCCGCCGTGCTGGTGCAGCTGCGCGACGAGCTGGAGAAGCACGACGGGTTGCTGGTGGAGGGCGTGTTCCGCGTCGCCCCGGCGCAGGACGCCCAGCGCGCCTAGTGCGTTTCCGCCCCCGCGCTCGGCC
>JANYFQ010000416.1 GCA_025362615.1 Hymenobacter sp.
GCAGCAACCTGACCACCGACGGCAGCACGACCCTGGACGCGGGCAACCTCGCTGCCCCAACCGTGAGCGACGTGGACGGCGACGGGCTGCTCGACCTGCTGGTGGGCAACGCCAGCGGCAACGTGCAGCGCTACGAGCAGACGGTGGCCCTCGGCAGCGTGTTTGCCCCGGTGGGCAACCTGACCACCGACGGCAGCACGACCCTGGACGTGGGCGACTACGCCCGGCCGGCCGTGACCGATGTGGACGGCGACGGCCTGCTCGACCTGCTGGTGGGCAACCAGGGCGGCAACGTGACGCGCTACGAACAAACGGCGGCCAACGGGGGGGTGTTTGCGCTGGTCGCGGCCCTGACCACCGACGGCAGCACGGCCCTGAACGCGAGTAGCATCGCCACGCCGACCGTGACGGACGTGGACGGCGACGGGCTGCTCGACCTGCTGGTGGGCGTGGGCAACGGCACCGGCAACGTGCAGCGCTACGAGCAGACGGTGGCCAACGGGGGCATTTTTGCTGGCGGTAGCAACCTGACCACCGACGGCAGCACCGACCTGAACGCGGGTAGCCTCGCCACGCCGGCCGTGACGGACGTGGACGGCGATGGGCTGCTCGACCTGCTGGTGGGCAACGCCAGCGGCTACGTGCGGCGCTACGAGCAGACCGACCCGCCCACGGCCCTGGCCCTGGCCCCGCAGGCCGTGGCCGAGAACGCGGCCAGCGGCACGGTGGTGGGCAGCTTCGCCACCACCGATGCCACGCCCGGCGACACCTTTACTTATACCCTGACAGGGGGCGCGGGCAGCACCGACAACGCCAGCTTTGCCATCGGCACGGGGGCCAACGCGGGCCAGCTGCTGACGGCCGCCGTGTTCGACTTTGAAACCCAGAGCAGCCGCAGCGTCCGGGTGCGCGTCACCGATGCCCTGGGCGCGTACTTCGAGCAAGCCTTCACCATCAGCATTACCGACGTGGCCGAGCCGCTCACGGGGCTGACCCTGGCCCCGCAGGCCGTGGCCGAGAACGCGGCCAGCGGCACGGTGGTGGGCACCTTCGCCAGCACCACGGGAACCGCGCAAAACCCCACCTTCACCTACACCTACACGCTGGTGGCGGGGGCGGGCAGCACCGACAACACCAGCTTTGCCATCGGCACGGGGGCCAACGCGGGCCAGCTGCTGACGGCGGCGGTGTTTGACTTTGAAAGCGGGAGCAGCTACAGCGTCCGGGTGCGGACCACCGATGGGGCGGGCGCGTTCGTCGAGCAAGCCTTCACCATCAGCATCACCGACGTGGCCGAGCCGCCCACGGCCCTGACCCTGGCCCCGCAGGCCGTGGCCGAGAACGCGGCCAGCGGCACGGTGGTGGGCAGCTTCGCCAGCACCACGGGAACCGCGCAAAACCCCACCTTCACTTACACCTACACGCTGGTGGCGGGCATGGGCAGCACCGACAACGCCAACTTTGCCATCGGCACGGGGGCCAACGCGGGCAAGCTGCTGACGGCCGCCGTGTTTGACTTTGAAACCAAGAGCAGCTACAACATCCGGGTGCGGACTACCGATGGGGCGGGGATGAGCTTTGAGCAGCCCTTCACCATCAGCATCAGCGACGTGGACGAAACGCCGATGCTGACCGGCTTCGCGCCGGGCAGCGGGCCGCTGGGCACTACCATTACCCTGACGGGCCAGTACCTGACCGGCCTGACCAGCGTGCTGGTGGGGGCCGTGCCGGCGCGGTTCACGGTGAGCAGCGCCAGCAGCGCCACGGCCACCGTGCCGCGCGAGGCCGTGAACCAGCGGCTGCGCCTGAGCCGCACCGGCACCGGGGCAGTGAACCCGGGCACGGCCCTGAGCGCGGCGGCGTTCCAGGTGACGCGGCCCAGCAGCAGCGCCGTGTTTGCCGGCGGCAGCAACCTGACCACCAACGGCAGCACGGCCCTGGCCGTGGGCCTGCACGCCGCGCCGGCCGTGACGGATGTGGACGGCGACGGCCTGCTTGACCTGCTGGTGGGCGACAACTCCGGCACCGTGCGGCGCTATGAGCAGACCACGGCCAACGGGGGCGTGTTTGCTTCAGCAGGTGCCCTGACGACCAACGGCAGCACCACCCTGAACGCGGGCACCTTCGCCGCGCCGACCGTGACGGATGTGGACGGCGACGGGCTGCTCGACCTGCTGGTGGGCAACTTCAACGGCGACATCCTGCGCTACGAGCAAACCACGGCCAACGGGGGCGTGTTTGCCTCGGCAGGTGCCCTGACCACCGACGGCAGCACCGCCCTGAACGCGGGCAACTACGTCGTCCCGGCGGTGACCGACGTGGACGGCGACGGGCTGCTCGACCTGCTGGTGGGTGACCAAAGCGGGGCCGTGACGCGCTACGAGCAGACGGCGGCCAACGGGGGCATCTTTGCCCTGGTAGCGGCCCTGACCACCAACGGCAGCACGGCCCTGGACGTGGGCAACGCCGCCGCCCCGGCCGTGGGCGACGTGGACGGCGACGGGCTGCTCGACCTGCTGGTGGGCAACTACAACGGCAACGTGACGCGCTACGAGCAGACGGTGGCCAACGGGGGCGTGTTTGCCTTGCGGGGCGACCTGACTACCAACGGGAGCACGGCCCTGGACGTGATTTACAGCGCCAAGCTGGCGGTGACTGACGTGGACGGCGACGGCCTGCTCGACCTGCTGGTGGGCAACTACGACGGCAACGTGCGGCGCTACGAGCAGGCCGACCCGCCCACGGCCCTGGCCCTGGCCCCGCAGGCCGTGGGCGAGAACGAGGCCAGCGGCACGGTGGTGGGCACCTTCGCCACCACCACTAGCACCGGGCAGGGTGCCTTTACCTACGCCCTGGTGGCGGGCGCGGGCAGCACCGACAACGTCCGCTTTGCCATCGGCACGGGGGCCAACGCGGACAAGCTGCTGACGGCCGCCGTGTTCGACTTTGAAACCCAGAGCAGCTACAGCATCCGGGTGCGCGTCACCGAAACGGCGGGGAGTACGAGCTTTGAGCAGCCCTTCACCATCGGCGTGACCGACGTGGACGAGGCGATGCTGGTCAGCAGCTTCACGCCCGGCAGCGGGCCGCTGGGCACCACCATTACCCTGACGGGCCAGAGCCTGAGCGGGCTGACCAGTGTGCTGGTGGGCGAAGCGCCCGCCCCGTTCACGGTGAACAGCGCCACCAGCGTGACGGCCACCGTGCCGCGCGGGGCCACCAGCCAGCGGCTGCGGGTGAGCCGCCTGGGCACCGGGCTGATTCCGGGCACGGCCCTGAGCGCAACGGCTTTCCAGGTGACGCGGCCCAGCACCAGCGCCGTTTTTGCCGGCGGCACACCCTTGACCACCGACGGTAGCACGGCCCTGTACGCGGGCAGCCTCGCTACCCCGGCCGTGACCGACGTGGACGGCGACGGGCTGCTCGACCTGCTGGTGAGCAACAGCGGCGGCAACTTGCAGCGCTATGAACAGACCACGGCCAACGGGGGCATTTTTGCCGGCGGCAGTAACCTGACCACCGACGGCAGCACCGCCCTGAACGCGGGCGGGTTTGCCGCCCCGGCCGTGACCGACGTGGACGGCGACGGCCTGCTCGACCTGCTGGTGGGCAACGCCAGCGGCTACGTGCAACGCTACGAGCAGACGGTGGCCAACGGCACCGTGTTTGCCGGCGGTAGCCGGCTGACTACCGACGGCAGCACGGCCCTGCAAGTGTTGGTGGGCTCGCAGGGCGGGCTTGCCGCCCCGGTCGTGACGGACGTGGACGGGGACGGGCTGCTCGACCTGCTGGTGGGCAACGGGGTCGGCTTCGTGCAGCGCTACGAGCAGACGGTGGCCAACGGCAGCGTGTTTGCCGGCGGCAGCAACCTGACCACCGACGGCAGCACGACCCTGGACGTGGGCGACTTTGCCCGGCCGGCCGTGAGCGACGTGGACGGCGACGGGCTGCTCGACCTGCTGGTGGGCAACGCCAACGGCAACGTGACGCGCTACGAGCAGACGGTGGCCCACGGCAGCGTGTTTGCCCCGCTGGGCAACCTGACCACCGACGGCAGCACGACCCTGGACGTGGGCGACTTCGCCCGGCCGGCCGTGACCGATGTGGACGGCGACGGGCTGCTCGACCTGCTGGTGGGCAACCAGGCCGGCAACATGACGCGCTACGAGCAAGCCGCTACGGTTTACCCCGACCTGACGGTGAGTACCGGCAGCCTGGGCAGCCCCACGGCCGTGCCGGCGGGCTTCTACAACACCCTTACCGTCACCGGCACCGGCGTGGCCCAGCTGGCGGGCGTGGTGAGCGTGGCGGGCGGCGTGGCGGTGGCCGGCACCCTGCTCACCGCCTGCCAGCCCCTGATTGGGGCCGGCTCCTTCACCCTGAGCGCGGGGGCCACGCTCGGCATCTGCGACGCGGCGGGCCTGACGGCCAGCGGCAGCAGCGGGGCCGTGCAAACCACGGGCACCCGCAGCTTCTCGTCGGATGCAACCTACCTCTACAACGGCACCCAGGCCCAAAGCACCGGCGCGGGCCTGCCCGCCACGGTCCGCAACCTGACCACGACCAATGCCCAGCCCCTGACCTTAAGCCAGCCGGTGGCCGTGGACGAGGTGCTGACGATGGCCGGCAGCGGCAACATCCTCCTCAACGGCCAGGCCCTGCTGCTGCCCAGCACGGCCAGCGGCACGGCCCTGGTGGCCAACACCGGCACGGGCGTGGTAAGCGGTGCCACGGCTACCATGCAGCGCCACATCGAAACGAACACCGGGGCCAGCGGCTACCGCCACTACGCCTCGCCGATGAGCGGCGAGACGGTGAACACGCTGGCCACGGCCGGCTACGCGCCCAACTTCACGCAGGCGGCGGCCTACAACGCCTCGGCCACGCCGGGGCTGGTCACGCCCTTCCCCACCGTGTTCGGCTACGAACAGAACCGCATTGCCACCGCCACGAGCAACTTCTCGCCCTTCGACAAAGGGTGGCAGGCGGCGCTGAACGGCGAAAGCATGGCCGTGGGCAAAGGCTACGCCGTGCAGGCCCCCGGCTCCGTGCTGGTAGACTTCACGGGCACACCCTTCACCGGCCCGCTGGCCGTGGGCAGCCTGACCCGCATGGGCGCGGCCGACGGCTGGCACCTGCTGGGCAACCCCTACCCGGCCCCGCTCGACTGGAGCACGATGGCCCTGGGCGCGGGTGCTAATTTGGACGGCATGGACGGGGCGCTGTACGTGTTCCAGAGCGGCGGGCCGTACACCGGCACCTACCGCACCTACCTGGCCGCGATGCCCGGCGGCAACTCGCCGCTGATTCCGGCCGGTTCGGGCTTCTTCGTGCGGACCACCACGGCGAGCACCCCCGGCACGGTGCGCTTCACCAACGCCAACCGGGTGACGAGCTTCGGGGCGCAGCCCGCCTTCGGCCGCGGCAGCGACACCCGCCCGGCCCTGACCCTGGCCCTGGCCAGCACCATTGGCCCGGCCGACGAGGTAACAGTGTACGCCGACGCGGCGGCCACGGCGGGCGTGGACGCGGCGTATGATGCCGTGAAGCTGGCCAACCCCGGCGGGCTGAACCTGGCCGCGCTCACGGCCACGGGCGCGGCGCTGGCCCTGAACGGGCTGCCCGCCCTGGCCAATGCCCCGCGCATTGCCTTGCAGGTGGCCGTGCCCGCCACGGGCCGCTACACCCTGACGGTCGCCGCGCTGGCGAACCTGCCCGCCGCCACGGCCGTGGTGCTGGTGGATGCCTTGACAGGCACCACGACGGACCTGCGCCGGGTGAGCAGCTACCGCTTCACCGCCGTTGCTACGGCCCCGGCCACAGGCCGCTTCTTCCTCAACCTGACCCCGGCCGGTACGGCATTAGCCACGGCGAGCGCCGCGCTGGCCGAACAGGTGCAGGTGTACCCCAACCCGGCGAGCCACGCCTTTGCGCTGCTGTTGCCAACCGGCACGGCCGCCACGTCGGCCACGCTGGTAAACAGCCTAGGCCAGGTGGTGCGTACGCTGACGGCCACGAGTATTACTACGGTTGGCGTGGCCGGCTTGGCGGCGGGCGTCTACACCCTGCGCCTCACGCTGGGCGGCCAGCCCGTGACTAGGCGCATGGTGGTGGAATAGGCCCATAGCCTGTCTTAACCAATGATAAGGCCCAGGGGGCCGTCGGTGGCAAGCGCCATGGGCGGCCCCCTGTTAGCGTTGAGCCTGGCAGGCTTTGCTTGCGGCTCAGGTAGCGCTGTGGTGCTCCCGAATGCAGTCGTTGCGGTCGTTCACCCATTTTCTATGGTCGTTGGCGTATTATTTTGCGAGCAAGCTTTGAAAGCAGACAACCTTTGACAGATGAATTACCAGGCGGTGGGGTTGGTTCTTACGGGGGGCGCAGAGCCGTAGCTGGTCGCGCCCCGATTGGTTGTTGATTTCACCTTTTTTACTTGCCTGCTCATGTTGTGCTCTACTTTTTCGTCTGACCGGTCGCTGCCGGCACGGGCTACCCAAACTGCTTTCGTTGCCTGCTGGCTGATGCTGGCTCTGCTGCTGGCGCTGGCCAGGCCGGCCCTGGCGCAAATCAATCCTGCCTGGCAAAGCGCCCTGGCCTCCAGCCCAACCATGGCCGGGTCTACGGCCGAAACCAAGGCCACGGCCGTAGACCCGGCTACTGGGGCGGTGTTTGTCACGGGCTGCTTTACTGGGCAGGTGTCTTTTGGCAGCACCGTACTTACCAGTACGGGGGCCAGAGACGTATTTGTGGCCCGTTACAACCCCGGCTCCAACACCTGGGCCTGGGCCAGCGGCGGGGGCAGCGTCAATGAAGATGTTGGCTATGGCATCGCCACCGACGGCAGCAATGTCTATGTGTCCGGCTCGTACTTTGGCAACGCCACTTTTGGCGGGCTGGCCCTGGCCGGCGGCGGCATCAATATGTTTGTGGCGGCCTACTCGGCGACGGCCGGGGCGGGGGTATGGGTTCAAAGAGGCGGCGGCAGCACCAGCTACGGCTATGGTATTGCCACCGACGGCGCTAAAGTTTACGTGACGGGTTTGTTTGGTGGCAGCGGCACCTTTGCCGGCCAGGTATTGAACAGTGGCAGCGACTATGATGTATTTGTGGCCGCTTACACGACTGCCGGCACCGGGGTGTGGGCCATCAGCGACGGGGGCAGCAATTACGACCAAGGCAACGGTATTGCCACCGACGGCAGCCGGGTGTATGTCACCGGCACTTTCACGACCGGTACCGTTATTGCCGGACAGACCTTAAGCGGTGCCAGCACAGAGGTATTCGTGGCGGCTTATTCGGCCAGCAGCGGCAGTGGCCTATGGGCCAAGAGCGGGGGCGGCAGCGGAATTGATGCGGGTAGCGGCGTGGCCACCGATGGCACAAATGTGTACGTGACGGGCTCCTATACCACGGACGCCACCTTTGCCGGGCAGGCCCTGAGCAGCGGCACGCACGACGTGTTTGTGGCGGCTTACTCGGCGGCCGCCGGCGCGGGGGTGTGGGCCAAAAGCGCCAGCAGCAGCATTTATGGGGAGGGCTACGGCGTTGCCACCGATGGCACCACGGTGTACGTGACGGGGGCTTTCCGCTCTAATACCACCATTGCCGGACAGGCCCTGACCGGGGCCGACCGGGATGTATTCGTGGCGGCCTACTCGGCTGCGGCCGGGGCCGACCGCTGGGCCACCAGCGGGGGCAGCAGTAGCACCTTAGACTACGGCTACGGCATTGCCACCGATGGCACCAACGCCTACATGGGCGGGGTGGTGAGCTTACCAGCGGCCTTTGGTGCCCACGCGCTGCCTGGCAACAGCACCCAGGCGGCGGTGCTGGCCCGACTGGTGTTGCCGCCGACCATTACCAGTCTTTCGCCCACGAGCGGGGCGGCGGGCACCAGCGTCACCATCACGGGCACCAACCTGAACGGGGCCACGCAGGTGCGCTTCAACGGCACGAGTCAAACCACCATCACTGGCAATACGACCACCGGTCTGACGGTAACAGTGCCCGCCGGGGCCAGTACCGGCAACGTGACCGTGACCACGCCCACCGGCACCAGCAACGGCTTGCCCTTCACCGTGCTGGTGCCCTCGCTGGCCGTGAGCCGGGGCGGCACGGCCTATCCAAACAACGGCACCGCTTACGGCTTCGGCAGCCAGGGCGTGGGCACCACCAGCACGGCCGTGGCCTTCACGCTCACCAACAACGGCACGGCCCCGCTCACCATCAGCGGCATCGGCACGACGGGCGACTTTGCCGTGAGCGGGGCCGTGCCCACCACCGTGGCCAGCGGCGGCGGCACGGCCACGGTGAGCGTCA
>JANYFQ010000438.1 GCA_025362615.1 Hymenobacter sp.
CGCCTGCGGCGGCACGCCCGGCCCCCAGGACTGCTTCCTGGTGCTGCGCGGCCTCAAAACCCTGCACCTGCGGATGCAGCGCCACTGCGAAAACGGCCGCGCCGTGGCCGAGTACCTGCGCCAGCACCCCAAAGTAGAAAAAGTGTACTGGCCCGGCTTCGAAAACCACCCCAACCACGCCGTGGCCGCCCGGCAAATGCGCGATTTCGGCGGCATGATTTCCTTCGTCCTCAAGGGCGACCGTCAGGAGGACGCCATCGCCGTGCTCGAGAAATTCCAGTACTTCACCCTGGCCGAAAGCCTGGGCGGCGTCGAAAGCCTTTCGGGCCACCCCGCCACCATGACGCACGCCAGCATCCCGGCCGAGCAGCGCCGCAAGTCGGGCCTCTCCGACTCGCTCATCCGCCTGAGCGTGGGCATCGAGGACGCTGAGGACCTGATTGACGACCTGGCCCAGGCCATCGGGTAGGGGCGGGCGGGCCGGCCCCGGCCGGGCCGAAATTAGTTGCCGGGGGCGGGGGCCGGGGCTGCGCCCGGCACCGGGCCGCTGGGGGCCGCTGCGGGCGGCTCCGGCGGGGCCGGGGCCGGGGCTTTTTTGGCGGCCCGGGGCTTGCGCACCGATTTATTGACGGTGTAGCCGTAGGTGCCCATCGCGTGCAGGTTGTCGGGGCCGAGGTGGCCTTGCAGCACTTTGGCCGCCCGCTGCACCAGGCCCACGCCCTCGGCCACCACCCGGTTGCGCTGCTGGTAGAGCTTCTCGACTTCTTTGAGCAGGTCTTCGGCCCGTTTCTGGGCGGCCAGGGCGGCGGGCACCTGGGCCGCCGCTGCCGCCACGGCGGCGGCCAGCTCGCCGCCGATGGGTCCGTCGGGGCCGTGTTGGGCAATGCCTTTGCCCACGGCGGCCAGCAGCGCGAGCACGGCCACGGGCTTCGTGGCTCCGGGAATGGGAATGCGGGCGTGGGCCACGGCAGGGGTCGGGCCGGCGGACGTGTGCCCGGCCCGGCTCAAATGTAGCGCCCGCCGCCGGTTTGGTGCCGCCGGCCCGCTCGTGCGTGCGCCGCCGCCGCCCGCGCTGCCGGCCCCTGCGCCCACGTGCGCGGCACTGTCGCAATTATTTGCGGAGGGCTGTCAGCTAAAAAAGCGGTGCCCGGTTATTTCTAAGGGAAGTACTTATTTAACCAAGTTCTCCACGTAAAACCATCAACGCACAACTCAAACGCAAAACCGGCCCCCAAAAATGTTTGAGGGGGGTGCTCAAACATTTTTGGGGGCCGGTTTTGTCCGGTGCCAGTGGCTGGCAGGTAGTCGGGGAGCAGCTCCGGGCTGGCCGCCGCCGCTCCAGGGGGGGGTGACGAAGGCCCTGACCGCAGCCCCGGCTTCGGGCCTGACCGCGGCCCCGGCTTCGGGCCTGGCTGGGCGCGGCTGCGCTCAACGGCGCAGGCGAACCTGGTCGTACAAGGCTACGAAGGCATCGAAACCAAAGCCCGGCACAAAAGCCGCCATGTCCGTGCCGAAGAGTTGCCCCCGTTCGTTGCGCGAACGAAAGGGCCGTTCGCTGGCATCGGACGCAGCACCGGCCCCGGTGCCGCTGATGCAAGACCTCATCCCGCAGGCAACTGCCCGCTGCGCCGCGCTGCCCGGCGCAGCCTATTTCCCGCCCGCCGAGTTCCCGTCCAGAATCTGAAACAACTCGTCGAGCTTTGGGGTGAGGATGATTTCGGTGCGGCGGTTTACGGCCTTGTTCTGGGGCGTGTCGTTGGCCGTCAGGGGCACGTACAGCGAGCGGCCCGAGGCCGTGATGCGGGCCGGCGTAACGCCGCCAGTGGCCAGCAGGCGGGCTATTTCGGTGGCCCGCAGGGCGCTCAGGTCCCAGTTGTCGGCGAGGCCGGCGGTGCCCGTGCGGATGGGCACGTTGTCGGTGTGGCCTTCCACCACCACGTTCACGTCCTTTTGCTCTTGCAGCACGGTGGCGAGTTTTTTCAGGGCCTCCTGGCCCTTGGGGTCCACTTTGGTCGAACCCGATTTGAAGAGCAATTGCTCGGAAAGGCTCACATAGACCTTGCCGTCCTTGAGCTTCACCTGCAGGTCGGCGCTGTTGAAGCTGAGCAGCGCCTTGCTCACGCGGGCCTTGAGGTCGGCCACGGCCTTGTCCTTGTCGGCCAGGGCTTGGGTGAGTTCGGTGAGCTTGGCTTCGCGGGTTTTGAGGTCGGCGGCGAGGCGGTCGTTGTCGGCTTTGCTGCGTTGCAAATTCACCTCGGCGGTGCCCAGCTCAGCCTCGCGGCGGGCGAGGTCGCGGGCTACTTTGTCGTAGTCGGAGGACTTGTTGGCCAGCTCGCGGTCGGAGTTTTTGAGCAGCTTGTCGTAGCTGTTGTTCAGCTCGTTGTAAAGCATCCGGGTTTTGCGGTAGGCGATGCCGGTCTGGGCCGAATCGACGCTGAGGCGCTTGGTTTCGAGGCGCAGCTGGGCGGCCTCGTCGGTGGCTTTTTTCAGCTCGGTGGTGGCGGTGCGGAGCTGGCGCTCGGCGGCCTCTTTGCCCTGCGCGTCGGCCGCCTGCCGGGCCTTGAGGTCGTCGTGGCGCTTGGCCGTCACGCAGCCGGTGAGGGCGGCGGCAGCCAGCAGGTAGGGGAGGAGGATTTTCACGGGACGAAGTAGTAGCGCGGGTTTTCAACCCGCGCGTTGGGCGGCAGGTTGCGTGTCAAATTGAGTTCGGGTTGGGAAGCGCGGGCGTCAACCCCGCGCTACGGCCCGCAAAGTAACGCCGTTTCGGCCCGCCCGCCCGCCCCAAAACCGGGTTTCTTTTCGGCCTACCTTTGCAGGCCTTGTGCCAGTATGAGCCGCCTCCGTGCCCCACCGGTGCCCGCCCCATTCACTCATTCGCTCATTCGCTCACTCACTCATTGACAAACATGGCTTGGTTCCGCCGCGAAGAAAAGGGCATCAGCACGCCCACCGAACAGAAAAAGGAAACGCCCGATGGCCTGTGGTACAAGTGCCCCGAGTGCAAGACCGTGGCCACGATGGCCGAGCACAAGCGCCTGTTGCACGTGTGCGCCAACTGTGCCCACCACGACCGCATCGACGCCGCCGATTACTTCGACTTCCTCTTTGACGACGGCCAGTACACCGAGCTCGACGCCGACCTGACCTCGGCCGACCCGCTGCACTTCGTGGACACCAAAAATTACCCGCAGCGGGTGGCCGCCACCCAAAAAAGTACCGGCCTGAAAGATGCCCTGCGCTCGGCCCACGGCCTCAGCGCCGGGCAGCCGCTGGTGATTGCCGCCATGGATTTTAAGTTCATCGGCGGCTCGATGGGCTCGGTGGTGGGCGAGAAAATTGCCCGCGCCATCGACTACGCCCGCACCCACCGGCTGCCGTTTCTGATGATTTCGCGCTCCGGCGGCGCCCGCATGATGGAGGCCGGCTATTCGCTCATGCAGATGGCCAAAACCTCGGCCCGCCTCGCCCTGCTCGCCGAAGCCGGCCTGCCCTACGTGAGCCTGCTGACCGACCCCACCACGGGCGGCGTCACGGCGAGCTTCGCCATGCTCGGCGACTTCAACATCGCCGAGCCCGGCGCCCTCATCGGCTTCGCCGGCCCCCGCGTCATCAAAGAAACCATCGGCAAAGACCTCCCCAAAGGCTTCCAAAGCGCCGAGTTTGTGCTCGAACACGGCTTCCTCGACTTCATCGTGGACCGCCGCGAGCTCAAGCAGCGCCTGGCCGATGTATTTGGGATGCTGCTGCCGGTTGTTCAATGAGCGAATGAGTGAATTGCCACCGTTACGCCTTACCCCGAAGGGGTTACACAACACAGCCGGGGGTTGGCGACCACCGGGAGCCTACCCCCGGTTTGGGTACGGCGGATGCCCGAACCCCAACGGGGTTCCACGGACGTTGAACGGCGACCGGGCGGCGGCAGTAGAACCCCGTTGGGGTTCGGCCAGCCTTGCCATCCAGTCCGGGGGTAGGCTTCCTGCGGTCGCCAACCCCCGGCTGTGTTGTGTAACCCCTTCGGGGTAAGGCGTAACGGTGGCAATTCACTCACTCATTCACTCCTTGATTGCTGGCACAACCTTTGAAAAGCCCGTTTCGGCCACGAAACGGGTTTTTCCGTTCAAGGCTAAAATTTAACCTCACCCCAGAAATTTTCTCATGAACACTCCCAAATCTTTGCTCGCGGTATTGATGGCTTTTGTGCTGTTGTTTAGCTCCTGCGCCACGTCGCAGCAGGCCACCACGCAGCCCGACCTGTCGGGCAACAACGGCACCGGGCAACGCAAAACCGGCATGAACAAAAAAACCAAAGGCGGCCTGATTGGGGCCGGCGGCGGGGCGGCCATTGGGGCCGTGGTGGGCGGGCTGCTCGGTGGCGGCCGGGGCACGGCCATCGGGGCCATCATCGGGGCCACGGCGGGCGGCACGGCCGGCGTACTCATCGGCAACAAAATGGACAAGCAGGCCGCCGACTTGCAGCGCGACATGGCCAACGCCAAAGTTGAGCGCGTGGGCGAAGGCATCAAAATCACCTTCGATTCGGGCATTTTGTTCGACACCAACAAGGCCGACCTGCGGGCCGCCTCGCAAACCGACATCAGCAAGATGGCCGCCGTATTGCAGAAATACCCCGACACCAATGTTATCGTCGAAGGTCACACCGATGCCTCGGGCTCTGATGCCATCAACCTGCCCCTGAGCGAGCGCCGCGCCCAGGCCGTGGCCAGCGCCACCATCGCCACCGGCGTCGATGCCAGCCGTGTAAGCACCCACGGCTACGGTGCAACGCAGCCGGTGGGTGACAACACCACCGCCGCAGGCAAGCAGGCCAACCGTCGCGTAGAAGTAGCCATCTTCGCCAACGAAAAAATGAAGAAAGCCGCCGAAAAAGGCGAACTGTAAGCCCGGAGCTTCGCACCGTTCGTGCCGCATCGCAAAAGAGCCACTCCGCTGTTGGAGTGGCTCTTTTTGGTTTTCGGGTTTTCGGTATTGCTCAACACTAAAAACTAAAAGTCAATGCTGTCCAGCAAGTTGGGTTTGGTGCGGGCGGGCGGCTTTTTTGCCGCCCGCCCGCTTTGGGTAGCCGGTAAGACCGCCTGAGAAAAGCGGGCGGGCGGCAAAAAAAGCCGTCCGCCCGTACCGGTCTGTAGCCTCCACCAACTTTCCAAACAGCTTCACCAGTAATCGGCAACTGCCCTCGATTTGGCAAGGTGCTTGTAATTGTCGAACTTGCAGCCGATTTCAGGGAGTAGCCGACTGGTTGCACCTTTTTTTACCCATTTTTTTGAAACCATGACCAAAACCAATTCCTTGCTGTCGCTCGTGGCAGCGTTTTCGTTGCTGTTCAACAGCTTCGCGCAAGCCCAAACCGGCACCACAACCACAACGACGACCAAAACGACTGTTGGCTCGGGCCGCCCCAAAGGCACGATGAGCAAAACACTGAAAGGCGGCCTGATTGGCGGCCTCGGCGGGGCCGTGGCGGGCGGCGTGGCGGGCCGTTTGATTGGCGGCAAGTCGGGCACGGCCAAAGGGGCCATTATCGGGGCCGTAGTGGGCGGCACGGCCGGTGCCCTCATCGGCCGCAAAATGGACAAGCAAGCCGCCGAACTGCGCCGCGACCTCGAAGGTGCCACCGTGGAGCGCGTGGGCGAAGGCATCAAAATCACCTTTGCATCGGGCATTCTGTTCGCTACCAACTCGGCGGCCCTCACCCCCGAAGCAGCCGGCAACATGACCCAGATGGCCGAAACCATGGCCAAATATGCCGACACCAACGTCATCATCGAAGGCCACACCGATGCTTCGGGCAGCACCGCCATCAACCAGCCGCTGAGCGAGCGCCGCGCCCAGGCCGTGGCCAACCAGCTCACCACCAACGGCATTGACTCGGCCCGCATCACGGCCACGGGCTACGGTTCGAGCCAGCCGGTGGGCGACAATGCCACGGCGGCCGGCAAGTCGGCCAACCGTCGGGTTGAAGTGGCCATCTTCGCCAACGACAAAATGCAGAAAGCCGCTAAGCGCGGTTTGTTGTAAGCGCGTAACACGGGTTTTCAACCCGTGCCGCCCGGTCCGAAAGCGGCAGCCCCACGGTGGGGCTGCCGCTTTTTTTGTGTCCGTTTTAGGCCTGCTGCCGCTGCCCGGTTTCAACCGGCAACACCAGCCAAAGGCCCGCCGTAAGGCTGCCCATGCCCACTTACGCTGCCCCGCCCGCCGAAAAAGCCCTGGCCAACCACCAGTTGCTGCATCAGTTTTACGGCCCCGTGCCGCCGGCTCCGCGCCGCTCGCCCATGCGCGAGTTGGTGTCCACCATCCTCTCGCACCGCACCACCCACGCCGACGAAGAGTTGGCCTACGACCGGATGCTGGCCGAATTCGGCGATTGGGCCGGGGTCGAGGCGGCCCCCGTAGCGGCCCTGGCCCACGCCATCCGCACTACGCGCTGGCCCGACACCCAGGCCCCGCGCATCCAGGACGTGCTGCGGCGCATCCGCGCCGAAACCGGCGGGGCCTACGCCCTCGATTTCCTGGCCGACTGGCCCACCGAACGCGCCATGCAGTGGCTGATGGATATGCCCGGCATCGGCCTGAAAACGGCCTCGCTGGTGCTGCTCTTCAACTTCCGCAAGCCCGTGCTGCCCGTCGATGCCCACGTACACCGGGTGGCGCAGCGGGTCGGTTTTTTGGGGGCTAAAGTGAGCGTCGAGAAAGCCCACGCCGCGCTGCTGGCCCTGCTCACGCCCGCGCTCGATGCGGAGGGGTTGTTCAACTTCCACAAGCACAACTACTGGCACGGGCAACAAATCTGCTTCTTTCTGAAGCCCAACTGCCCGCGCTGCCCGCTCAAAGGCTTCTGCAATTACTACACCGAGCAGTTTGGCCCGGCCACGCCCGAGGCGCTCGCCGCCACACCCGCCCACTGGGACGAAGCCGCCTGGGGCAAGCTGCCGCACTAGGCTTTGGCTGACAGTCGATGGCCGTCAGTCACCAGCTATTAGCTTCGCAGTGGCGGCGGCCAGTACCATTTAGCAAGCTAACAGCTAGCAGCTAATAGCCAACAGCTTAAAAAAATGCGCCTCGTTCGTCACCCCGTCCTTTGCAATTACTACGTCACGTACCGCTGCAATGCGAAGTGCGCGTTTTGCGACATCTGGGAAAAGCCCTCGCCCTACATCGAGCTGGCCGACGTAGCCCAAAACCTGAAGGACTTGAAAAAGCTGGGCGTGAAGGTCATCGACTTCACGGGCGGCGAACCGCTGCTGCACCGGCAGTTGCCCGAGTTTTTGACGCTGGCCAAAAAGCTGGGCTTCATCACCACCGTCACCACCAACGGCCTGCTCTACCCCAAAAACGCCGAAAAGCTGCGCGGGCTGGTCGATATGCTGCATTTTTCGCTCGACTCGGCCGACCGCGCCACCCATGACCTGGGTCGGGGCGTGGCCTGCTATGATTTTGTGCTCGAAAGCATCCGCGTGGCCCGCGAGCTGAACGAGCGGCCCGACATCCTGTTCACCGTTTTTCGCCAAAACCTGGCCGATTTGCAGGCCGTGTACGAGCAAATAACCCAGCCCAACGGCCTCATTCTCATCCTCAACCCGGCTTTTGAGTACAATGCCGTGGACACCGGCGAGCGCCTCACCGACGACGAGCTGAATTACCTCTCCGCCTTCGGCCGAAAAAAAGGCGTGTACCTCAACGAGGGCTTCATTCAGCTGCGGCGCGACGGCGGCAACCACACCGCCGCGCCCGTGTGCCGCGCCGCCAGCACCACCCTCGTTATTTCGCCCCACAACGAGTTGGTGCTGCCCTGCTACCACCTCGGCGTCGATAAAATGCCCATCAACGGCCAACTCTTCGACCTCTACAACTCGCCGGCCGTGCAGCGCCTCGCCGCCCTCGAAGGCCGCTTGCCCGCCTGCGAAGGCTGCACCATCAACTGCTATATGCAGCCCAGCTTCGCCGTCGAAACCAGCAAATATTTCTGGAAAGCCCTGCCCAGCACCCTGCGCTACAACTGGGAAAAAGGCACCTGGAAGCACCTGGTAGGCGGTTGAAGTGGTCGGCTGGTAGCCCAGTGGTCGGGCGAATCGCCCGAAGGGCTTCGTCCGGCCACTGGGCGTTGAACGGCTCGCGCAAGGCAGTTGAAGTTATTCTGAGGCAATTCAATCGTCGGACGAATCACCCGAAAGGCTTTGTTCAACGGGAGCACACGCGAGTCGCTCTAACCGCAGTGGCCGAACGAACCGCTTCGCGGAATTCGCCCGACCGCTGGTTCTGGCGTCACTCGTTCTATCATTTGCTATCTTCACCCAAACCCATTACCTTTGCACTCCGTTTCGTAAAAATCAAACCCGGCGGCGGCGCTGCCTTTGCCATTTTCTTCGCCATGAGCGTACTACTCGACTTTATTCACGCCGAAGCGCAGGCGCTCCGCACCACGTTCCCCGTGTTCGCCGCTGGCGACACCGTGAATGTCCACGTCAAAATCCGTGAGGGCAACAAGGAGCGCATTCAGCAGTTCCAGGGTGTCGTCATTCAGCGTCGCAACCCCAGCACCAACGGCGAAACCTTCACGGTGCGCAAAATCTCGAACCAGATTGGTACGGAGCGTATTTTTCCGCTGCTCTCGCCCAACATTGAGAAAATCGAGGTTGTGCGCCGTGGTAAAGTGCGTCGCGCCCGCTTGTTCTACCTGCGTGGCCTGTCGGGCAAAGCCTCCCGCATCAAGGAGCGCCGCCTGAACCCGGCCAAAGCCAAGGCACAAGCTTAGGCTTCTACCTGACAACAGAAAGCCGGCCCCCTGCACAGGGAGCCGGCTTTTTTGGGTTGCGGCGGTTTGAGTAAACCTAGTGGCTGGCTGCCGACTCGGTCGCCGAGTCATCATCGGCCGACGAGTTGCCGCCCTGCACCGTTTTGGCGGCGTGCAACAGGGCTTCGCCGAGCTTTTCGACGCGGGGCTGGGTGTTGCCTTCGGCGAAGACGGCCGCCTGCAATGTGGCTTTGCCCAAGCGGGCCAGCAACGGGGCAATGGTGTCTTTGTCGGGGTGGCCGGCCCCAAAATGGGCTTTCAGCGCCTGCAAGTCCACCACAATTTGGTGGAACTGTGGGTTGTTCTCTTCCTTGATGGTTTCAATCCAGCGTTGCAACTGGTTGTCGAGGCCCGCGCGGCTGGCTTCTTCGGCCAGGTCCTGGCTCAGCAGGTGGGCGGTGCCGTCGAGGTGGTTTTGGTGTTGAACTTGCGTTTTGTCGGCTTGCAATTTATCCATGAGTGGGGGGTGGCCGCTTGTACGGCCCAAAAGGGTTTGGCCCCGCAACGTAAAACCGAACCGTAGGGTTGAGCCACCGGACCAGCCCTGATGCAAAAACACCCCGCTGGCGAGACCAACGGGGTGTTTTCGCATCAGGGCTGGCAGGTTGGTGGGTTGCAAACAAACCGCGCCAACTCCCTAACCCACCAATCCACTCAGGCTACTCGAGCTTGGTCATGCGCTCTTTCACGGCCTCCAGGGCCACGCGCATATTCACAATGTCGCCACGGGCAGCTTCCTGTTCCTTCAGGTTCAGGTCAATCAAACTGTTGAACTGCTGCAACTCGGCGGCGTTGGCGGCCAGCAGTTGCTGAATTTCGAGCTTGCGGGCCTTGTTTTTTTCGATGTCTTTTTTGATGACGTTCGACTTTTCAATGACAGCCATGTGGTTGTTCTGAGAAGCCACAAGCGCTTTTTCTGATTCCGAAATCTGGGCTACCAAGTCCTCGCGGTACATGGTGCGGGCGAAATCTTTGAGGTATTTTTCGCCAGCGGCCCACTGTTTGGGCGTAGCGTCTTTGCCCAAATAAGCGTTGCCGAGGTCAATACTCCACCACACGCTCGTGCCGGTAGCAGTGGCATCTACCTTGCTGATGACGCGGATGGGCGTGGGTGCCAGCTCCTCAATGACGATGCCGTCCATCGTGATGATGCCTTTGTTATTTTTAACCTTGCTGGCAAATTTATCGGTCAGCTGCTTCAGCCAGGCAGCTTCAATCTTTTTGCTGTCGAGCTGAACGCTCACGCGCTGACCCTTGCGCGGAATGTTGTTGATGGACATATCAGTTTCGTCCACCAGCGACTTTTGGGCGAGGGCCGTGTACGAGGCAGCAAAGAACAGGCAGATGAGAAGTAGGCTTCGTTTCATGGTGAAAGGAGCGGAACGGTTTTGAAGTCGATGAATAAACGGCGGATGATAGCCGGTGCAAATGTAGCGCCTTCCGGCATTTCAAATGTAGGCCCATTTTTGAGCCGGGTGTTCATTCGCACCAATTTTTTTCCGATAACGACGTGTATTGTGCGATAAATTACAATTGACCCGCGTAAGGTGCTACAAAAATATTCGACCTGTGGCCCTGACCGCAGCTTTTGCCAACAAACCCGGCCCGGCGTCGGTTAAACGCCCCTATGCACGTCACCATCTGCCGCCGCGAGCATTTTAATGCCGCCCACCGCCTGCACAACCCCGCCTGGAGCGATGCCCGCAACCAAGAAGTATTTGGCAAGTGCAACAACCCCAACTACCACGGCCACAACTACGACCTTACGGTGCGCCTCACCGGCCCCGTGGACCCCGAAACGGGCTACGTTTACGATACCAAGCGCCTGAGCAACCTCATTAAGCGCGAGGTGCTCGACCGCTACGACCACCGCAACCTTAACCTCGACACCGAGGAGTTTGCGACGCTTAACCCGTCGGCCGAAAATATTGCCATCGTCATCTGGCAGCGCTTGCGGGCGCACCTCGACGCGGCCCTCACACTTTCGGTGACACTGCATGAAACCGAACGTAATTTTGTTGAATACCATGGTTAACTCTTCCGGGCATTTCCCGGCACCCGTGCTTATCGAAACCGAACCCATTGACGGGCAGCTTCCTTACGAGTTGCGAACCCCCGTCCGCCCCGACGCCTTCGACACCGCGCCGGAAGCCAAAATCGAAGCCATCGCCGCGCATTTCGAGGCCATCATGCACGAGCTGGGGCTTGATTTGAGCGACGACTCGCTGGCCGGCACTCCGCGCCGGGTGGCCAAAATGTACGTGCAGGAGTGGTTTGCGGGCCTCAATCCCGCCGCCCGCCCCGAAGTCAAGCTCTTCGAGAACCGCTACGGCTACCACGAAATGCTGGTCGAGCGCGACATCACGGTTTTTTCGTGCTGCGAACACCACTTCGTGCCTATCATGGGCAAGGCCCACGTAGCCTATATACCGGGCGACAAAGTGGTGGGCCTCAGCAAGCTCAATCGTGTGGTGCAATACTACGCCCGCCGCCCGCAGGTGCAGGAGCGCCTCACGCGCCAAGTCGGTTACGAGCTGCAACACAGCCTCGGCACCGCCGACGTGGCCGTGCTCATCGAAGCCGACCACCTCTGCGTGATGAGCCGGGGCGTGAACGACACCCACAGCTCGACGCTGACCAGCGACTACGGCGGTCGCTTCGCCACCGACGAAACCCTGCGCCGCGAGTTCATGCGGCAGATTGGGAAGTAGAAGATTAGGGGCTTAGGGATTAGAAACTTAGTATTTAGGGGCTTGAGTTCTTCTAAGAAGCCGTTTAGTTTTGGTCGGATGCCAAAATCAGATTGAGAAGGGCAGCTGCTTAACGCTCGAAGCCCCAAGAATCCAAGCCCCTAAGCCCCTAAACCCCTAAAATGAAAATCCTCATCACTGGCGGCACGGGCCTCGTCGGCAGCCGCCTTTCCGAAATGCTGCTCGATGCCGGGCACGACGTGGCCTTGCTCTCGCGCAGTGCGGCCCCGGCGGCGGGCGGCATTCGCAGCTTTCGCTGGAATCCGGCCGCTGACACCATCGATGAGGCTGCCGTGCCCTACGCCGATGCCATCGTGAATCTGGCGGGGAGTAACGTGGGGGAGGGGCGGTGGACGGAGGCCCGTAAGCGCGACATCCTGGCCAGCCGCCTCGACGGCTTGGCCCTGCTGCGCCGCGAACTGGCCCGGCCCGGCCACCACGTCCACACGCTGGTGTCGGCCTCGGCCGTGGGCCGCTACGGCGATGCCGGCGATGCCCTGCTGACGGAGGACGCGCCGCTGGGGCCGCCCGACGATTTTCTGGCCCAAGTAGTGCGGCAGTGGGAAGATGCTGCCGCGCCCATTGCCGCGCTGGGCCTGCGCGTGGTGCTGCCCCGCATTGGCGTGGTGCTGGCCCCCGATGGGGGCGCGTTGCTGCAAATGGCCCGCCCCGTGAAACTAGGGGCGGGCGCCCCACTGGGCAGCGGCAAGCAGTGGATTTCCTGGATTCACCGCGACGACTTGTGCCGCCTGTTGCTGGCCATGCTTGAGGACCCGACCTGGACCGGGCCGTACAACGCCGTGGCCACGTACCCGGCCACCAACGAAGGATTTACCGAAGTGCTGGCCGCCGTGCTTGGCCGCCCGCTGCTGCTGCCCCATGTGCCGGCCTTTGGCCTCAAGCTGGCCCTGGGCGAGATGAGTGCCATCGTGCTGGCTTCGCAACGGGCGAGCAATGCCAAGGTATTGGCGCAGGGGTTCGCCTTTGAGTTTTCGGATTTGAAAAGTGCCTTGCAGGCGTTGTACGCTCAACCGGCATAAATTTTTGGGTTGGAGGGCGGTGTGCCACCAAGCTGTGCTGCCCTAGAACGGCTGTACCACCAAGCTGTGCTGCCACCGGAGGGGTCTCGCGTTGAACGATGCCGTTCCGGGGCAGCCTACGCGAGACCCCTCCGGTGGCAGCATAGCTTGGTGGTACAGCTACAAACGTCAGCGCCGCTGCATCGCCCCGAAGCACGACGCAGCGGCGCTGACGTTTAAAAAACTGCGTTGGCAGCCGACAAAAACCGGGGAGCGACGCCCAAACAGCGGCTCCGCACGGGTTAGTAAGTCACGAAGCCTTCTTGCTTGGCCTTCTTCAACACGGCCATGATGCCGTTTTTGTTGATGGTGCGGAGCGTGGAACAGGCCACGCGCAACGTCACCCAAGTATCTTGCTCGGGGATGTAGAAGCGCTTTTTCTGCAAATTCGGGAAAAATTTGCGCTTGGTTTTGTTGTTGGCGTGCGACACGTTGTTGCCAACGCGGGTGCGCTTGCCGGTCAAATCACAAATGCGGGCCATGATATCAAGGGGTTAGATGAGGCAATGCAGGGGGAAACGGGCCGCAAATATCGGCAAAATTCGGGGCATTACCAAACCGATGGGGCTTATTTCTCCTCGAATCCGTCATCTAACAGGCTGGAGCGGGTAAATTTCCAGGGGCAGTGCCGGCAGCCGTTGCGGCAGCAGTAGCCTCGGCGGCGGTGGTACTGCGCGTTGAATACGACGTAGCCCTCGGGCGTGTGGTACACGTCGCCGGGCAGTAGGGGGCGGGCGGCAAACTCGGCCAAGGTGGGGCGGCGGGGTTCTGATGAGGCGGGCATGGGTGAACTAAAAGTACGGGAACAGCGGTTAGGACGGACCCTCAACTAGCATCCGTGCAAATTTTTCGCGAATGTATTTTGTTGTTTACCTCATTCTTTCCCTTTATGATTTCTCGTTTAGTGTACTTGTTTGCGCTCTTTGTTGGGTTTTTGCTCTCGCCCTGCCGCGCTGGCGCGGTTTCGTTCGAGCTTACCCCCACTGTTATTGTTTCAGTTGCTACGGCCCCGGCGGCGTTGCGCCCCGCCTTGGCTGCTGCCGATGCCGACCTGGCCAGCCCTTTGCGCGAAGCTTACCGCAGCCTGCCCCAGGTCCGCAAGCGCTATCCCGACGAGTTGCCGGAGGGCAGCGTTTTGTATGTAACCGTAAGGATACCGCTGAACGACACCGCGTTTCGGATGGTGCAGGCGCGGGTGTTTGGCTGGCGCGAGGGCCGGGTGCAGGCCCTTGTGCCAACCGCTGCCACCCCACGGGCCCCCGAAGACGAGCTGACCCCGCTCAGCTTCCCCGAAACGGCGGTCCTTGACTGGACCATCCGCCATACCGACGGCCGCGAGGAAGGCAATTTTGTGGGCCGCTACCTCGAAACCGCAGCCCACACGCAAAGCACCAATTTGCGGTAATAAATTGACTGCCAGTAATAATTTTAGCTTTTTGAGGAGCGGCAACCAGCGGAATTAGCGGCTGTGCCGTAAATTTGGGAGCTACTCAACCCGCCCCAATTCCCAACCCCATGCTCACCGCCGCTCCCACCCAAACCGATGCCCGTTCCGCGCAACTCATGGCGCTCGAAGACCAGTACGGTGCCCACAACTACCACCCGCTGCCCGTGGTGCTGAGCCGGGGCGAAGGCGTGCATTTGTGGGACGTGGAGGACAAGCATTATTTCGACTTTTTATCGGCTTATTCGGCTGTTAATCAAGGGCATTGCCACCCGCGCATCATTGGTGCGCTCACCGAGCAGGCCCGGCGGCTCACGCTCACGAGCCGGGCTTTTTTCAACGACCAGCTCGGGGCGGCCGAAAAGCAGCTCTGCGAGCTGTTTGGCTACGACAAGGCGCTGCTGATGAACTCCGGGGCCGAGGCCGTAGAAACGGCCCTTAAGCTGGCCCGCAAATGGGGCTACCAGGAAAAAGGCATCGCCCCCAACCAAGCACGTATTCTGGTGGCCGAGCACAACTTTCACGGGCGCACCACGGGCATCATTTCCTTCAGTACCGACGGCGAGAGCACAGGCGGCTTCGGGCCGTTTGTGCCGGGCTACCAAGTGGTGCCTTACAACGATGTTGAGGCCCTGGAGGCGGCCCTGGCCGACCCGCACGTTTGCGGCTTTTTGGTCGAACCCATTCAGGGTGAGGCCGGGGTGATGGTGCCGGCCGTGGGCTACCTGGCCCAGGCGGCGGCGCTGTGCCGGGCGCACAACGTATTGTTCATGGCCGACGAAATTCAGACCGGGCTGGGGCGCACGGGCAAGTTGCTCTGTTGCGACCACGAGGCCGTTCACGCCGACATTCTTATTTTAGGTAAAGCCCTGAGCGGTGGGGTGTTGCCGGTGTCGGCGGTGCTGGCCGCCGACCGGATTATGCTCACCATCCAGCCCGGTCAGCACGGCTCCACTTTTGGAGGCAACCCGCTGGCCTGCGCCGTGATGCGGGCCGCGCTCGACGTGCTGGCCGACGAAAACCTGGCCGCCAACGCCGCCCGCCTGGGCGAGCTTTTCCGGCAGAGGATGCGCCAACTGCAAGCCCAGCGCCCCGACGTGGTGACGCTTGTGCGCGGCAAGGGCCTGCTCAACGCCATCATCATCGCGCCCGCCGCCGACGGCCGTACCGCCTGGGACGTGTGCGTCAGCCTCATGGAAGCCGGTTTGCTGGCCAAGCCCACGCACGGCGACATCATCCGCTTCGCGCCCCCGTTGGTGATAACGGAGGAGCAAATGCACGAGGCGTGCGATGTGATTGTAGGCGTTGTGATGGCTTTTTGATTAGCTCGCACAGAGTTCACAGAGTTTCACGGAGTACCAACGTCAAAAAAACGCTTCTTAACGCTGTGAACTCTGTGCGAAATTTTTCCTACTGGGAACACCAAGCATTTTTTGGCCCGGCCGATGTCGCTATTATCGGCGCGGGGCTGGTGGGCCTCACAGCGGCGTTGTACTTGAGGGAGCGCCGCCCCAACTGGCGCATCGTGGTGCTGGAGCGCGGGGCACTGCCAGCCGGGGCTAGTACCAAAAACGCGGGTTTCGCCTGTTTCGGCTCAGTTTCGGAACTCATGGAGCAGGAGCAGCGCGGCGACTTGCAGGCCGTGGTGGCCGCCCGCTGGCAGGGCCTGCGGCGGCTGCGCGAACTGCTGGGCGATGAGGCGCTGGACTACCGACCCGTGGGCGGCTACGAGTTGTTTCGGGACGGCCCTGACGATGCGCTGGCGGCCGACTGCACGGCCCGCATTGGCCACTTCAACGATTTACTGGGGCCGATAATCGGCACCCGCGACATTTTTCGGCCGGTGCCAGGCGTGGGCCGTCGCGTCGGGCTGGCCGGGGTAGGCACCGTCATCGAAAACACGCAGGAGGGCAGCCTCGACGCGGGCCGCATGGTGCGGACGCTGCTGGCCCGCGCCTGGGCCGCCGACGTGCCCGTGCTTACCGGCTGCGCCGTGACGGGCCTTGAGGCCGCCGCTACTTCCGGCCCCGTGCGCCTGCACCTGGCCAATGGCATTGCCCTCGAAGCTGGCCAAATCTTGCTGGCCACCAACGCCTTCGCCCCCGAACTATTCCCGGCCCTGCCCGTGGTGCCCGGCCGGGGCCAGGTGCTCGTGACGGAGCCGCTGCCCGGCCGCCGCCTGCCCGGCACCTTTCATTACGACCACGGCTACACCTACTTCCGCCAACTGCCCGACCACCGGATTTTGCTCGGCGGCGGCCGGCACCTCGACTTTGCCGCCGAAGCCACCACCGTGCCCGGCCTCACCGACACGGTACTGGCGTACCTCGAAAACCTGCTGCACGAAGTCATTACGCCTGGCCTGCGGCCCCGCATCGACTTCCGTTGGAGCGGCGTGATGGGCTTCGGCCCCGCCCTGGCCCCGATGCTGGACTGGGTGCAGCCCGGTGTGCTGGCCGCCGTGCGCTGCAACGGCATGGGCGTGGCGCTGGGAGCCGGGCTGGGGTGGCAGGCGGCGCAGAAGCTGGCCACGGTGGTACACTGAAACAGCCGCTGCCGCGTTGTGCTGGGCCTGAGCAAAAACAACTTTTTTTCAGGTAAATTTGGGCATGAAAACGTACACGCTCGACATTTTGCAAGCCGACGACGAGGAGATGGTAGCGGCCATTCTGGAGGCGCTTTCGCGGCGGGCGGTCATTCGTTTCAGTGCCGCTGAACCCTGGTATTCAAGAACCCCTGCGTCGGTGTCGGAACTCAACGACCGTATTGCCGAGGCTGACCTTCAGCCCCGCATTTCTTTTGCCGAAGCCCGGCAGCGGCTGGGGTTATGAGCGATGAGGTGCCCACTCGAGTGGTCGACATGGCCCCGGATTTTATGAATGGTCTGGCCGAAATCCAGCAGTTCATGGCCCGTTATAATCCTTTGAAAGCTCGGCGTTTGACGACAGCTATCATGGATTTCGCTTACAATACAGTCGGGGCCTTTCCGTTGGCTCACCCCCGTCATTCACTCCCCAAACACCCAACGGCTGATTACCGACGAGCTATTTTTCGCCGCGACTATATTCTTGTTTACCGCGTGACGCTTGATAAGGTCACGTTTCTGCTTGTTTACAGCGCGTTGGGCGTGCCCAAAGAGTTGGATTTGCCCGTAGAAGATTGAAATAGTGGGTGAGTGGACCCCCTTCCGCGCTACCGTTCCAGACAGCCCGCCTCACCCGCCCCCGCCTTCCAGCTCGTCTTTGTACTCGCGGAAGGCCCGGAAGATGGCCGTGGCCATTTGCGTTTGGTGGGTTTTGTCGTTGAGAAATTTCTCCTCGGTGGGGTTGGTGAGGAAGCCCGACTCGATGAGGACCGAGGGCATGGTCGATTTCCAGAGCACCAGAAAACCGGCTTGTTTTACGCCCCGGCTGCTGCGCTGGGCGTGGGTGCGAAACTGCCTATCAATGCGTTGGGCGAAGCGCAGGCTGTTGGTGACGTAGGCCGACTGAAACAGTGAAAACAGGATGTGCGACTGCGGCGACTGCGGGTCGAAGCCGCCGTAGCGGCTCTGGTAGTTATCTTCTTGCAGGATGACGGCGTTTTCGCGCTGGGCCACGCCGAGGTTGGCGGCGGTTTTGTGCAGGCCCATCGTCCAGACTTCGGTGCCGTGGCTCTGGCGGGGGCCGGCGTTGCAATGCACCGAGATGAAGAGGTCGGCGTGGGCGCGGTTGGCGATGGCGGCGCGTTCGGCCAGCTCCACGAACACGTCGGTTTTGCGGGTGTAGATGACTTTTACGCCGGGCATGGAGTCTTCGATTTGCCGGCCCAGGCTTTTGATGATGGCCAGGGCCACGTCGGCCTCGCGGGCGCTGGCCCCGGCGCAGCCCCGGTCTTTGCCGCCGTGCCCGGCATCGAGGACGACGGTGCGGAAGCGGTATTTTTTAGTGCTTTTTTCGGTGCTTAGTGCCTGGTGCTTGGGGCTTAGTACTTGGGGGTTGATGCTGTGGAATTTGGATTTGATGCCGCCCGTGGGACCAGGGGCCGAAAAACCGAACGTCAGCCCCCAAGCACTAAGCACTAAGCACCAGGCACCGAATAAAAGGGCAATAATTCGCACAGAGGTCGTTTGGAAGGGGCGGGCAGCGGTTGGCTACCTTTGTAAAAGCTCAAAATTAACGTAATTACCACTTATCCATCCCGTGACTCTTCCTTTAATCGTTAGCCAGGCGGCGGGCGGCGGGCGCAGCGGGTGGCTTCGGGGGCTGCCGGGCAGCGGGCTACTGACGCTGCTGACGCTGCTGGCCGGCCCGGCGCTGGCCCAAACTACGGCCCCCGCGCCCAAGCCCGCCAAACCCGGCCAGCGGCCCGGCTCGGCCCCTACGCCGCCGGTGCGCTACCGCTCGCCCGACCCGCGCGACCCTGTTTCGTTGCCGCCGCCCGGCGTGGGCAACCCCGGCCAGGGCCGGGTGCCGGCCCCCAGCCGCCGCCCCGTGCCCGACACCCTGGCCGGCCCCGCCGCGCCCGCCGACACCGCCCGCCTCGTGCAAAGCGTGGGCGGCCCGCCCGATTCGCTCACCGTGAAAGCCCGCCGCAAGGGCCAGGTGGAAACGACGGTGAAGTACGCCGCCAAAGACTCCATCCAGTTCGACGTAGCCGACAAGGTGGCCCGCCTTTACAGCAAAGCCGCCGTACACTACGGCACCACCGACCTCAAGGCCGCCCTCATCACCGTGAACTACGGGCAAAACACGATGCTGGCCGAAGGCAAAACCGACAGCCTCACCCGTAAACTAATCGACCGGCCGGTGTTTAAGGACGGCGACGGGCTCTACACGGCGGGCAAAATTGCCTACAACTTCAAAACCAAGCGCGGCAAAATCATCGAGGCCGTTACGCAGCAGGGCGAGGGCTACGTGAGCGCCGAAGTCATCAAAAAAACGCCTGATAATGAACTGTATGGCCTGCACGGCCGCTACACCACCTGCAACCTGGCGCACCCGCACTTCTACATCCAGGCCAGCAAAATGAAGGTGACGGGCAAGCAGGTCGTGACCGGGCCCTTCAACCTCGTGGTGGGCGACGTGCCCACGCCGCTGGGCTTTTTGTTCGGCTTCTTCCCCAAGCCCACCAAGGGGCGCGGCGCGGGGCTGCTTATTCCGACCTTCGGGCAGGCCGCCGACCGGGGCTATTACCTCACCAACGGCGGCTATTACTTTGCGCCCAACGACTACATCGGGGTGCGCCTGACGGGCGACATTTACGCCGGCAACGGCCAGACCACGCCCGGCGGCTACGGCGGCACGGCCGACGTGACCTACCTCAAGCGCTACACCTACCAGGGCAATTTCAACTTCCGCTTCACCAACCGGCCCACCGCCCCGCTGCTCGTGAGCGACGGCCTTTCGGCCTCGCCCACGTACCTGCGGCCCCCGGCGGCCCAGACGTTCTGGCTCTCGTGGAGCCACACGCCGGTGCCCAAGCCGGGCGGCGGGCGGTTTTCGGCCTCGGTGCAGGCCGGCAGCACGAGCTTCAACCGGGTGAATAGTTTGGATGCGCGGCGGTTTTTGTCGCCTTCCTTCAGTTCCAGCATCAGCTACTCGAAACAGATTCGCAACGCGCCCGTCAATTACAGCGTCCGTCTGAGCCAGAGCCAGAACGTGCAAACCGGGGTCATGGACTTCATCCTGCCCGACGTGAGCCTCGGCGTGGCCCGCCAAACGCCTTACCAGTGGTTTAAGCTGCCCGCCCGGGGCAAATTTTACGAGCAGTTTGCCATCAGCTACAACCTCGTGGCCCAGAACAAGGTGAGCAACGTGGTGGCCGCCCGCTCGCTCAACGGCCTGCCGCTGCTGGGCGGCAGCACCACGGCCACCCAGATTCCGCTGCGCTTCGGCAACCTCGGGGCGTTGTTCAGCAACGCCCAGAACGGCATTCAGCACACCTTTGGCCTCACGCTCGGCTCGTATACGCTGCTCAAAAACCTGCGCCTCACGCCCAGCGTGAGCTACGGCGAAACCTGGTACAACAAGCGCCTGAGCTACGCTTATCTGAAAGATGCCCAGGCCGTGCGGATTGACACGGCGCGGGGCTTTTTTCGGGAATACAACTACTCGGGCGGCCTGAGCCTGAACACCACCTTTTACGGTACGGTGGTCCGCAAAAACAAAAACCGCTTCGTGCAGGCCATTCGCCACAAGGCCACGCCCAGCTTTAACTATTCCTATTCGCCCGATTTTACCCGAAATACCAGCGCTTACCAGCCCTACGACGACCGCAACCTGCGCGGCCTCAGCGCCCTGGGCGCACAGTACGGCGGGCCGGGCAGCTTCCAGCGCTACAACGGCTTTTTGTACCCGCCCGGCGGCGGCGGGCGGGTGAGTTCGTTGAGCTTCGCGCTCCAAAACTCGGTCGAGCTGAAGGTGCGCAACAAGGACGACACCACCGGCACGGCCCCCACCCGCAAGGTGAGCCTGATTGACGCCCTCGATTTTGGCATCGGCTACAACTTCGCCGCCGACTCGCTCCGCCTCTCGCCGCTGAGCGTGAGCTTCCGGCGGCAGGTGGGCAAGTCGCTCAACATCAACGCCACCGCCACCTTCGACCCTTACCAGCGCGACAGCACCGGCCGCTTCCGCAACAAGTATTTGTTCGACCAGGCCGGCACCAACCGCCGCCTGGCCCGCCTGAGCGCCGCCACCATCGGCATTACCTACACCCTCAACCCGGCCACGGGCACCAAAAAAAGCGTCATCCCCCGCGCCGTGGCCCCGGCCAACGACCCCACCCTGGGCACCCCCGGCCCGATGGCGCTGTACGCCGACTACGTGGATTTCAGCATTCCCTGGGAACTGGCCCTGACCTTCAACTCCACCTACACCGCCAGCAGCCCGCCGCTCACGCGGCGCTCGGTGGTGCCGCCCACCTTCGGCCTGGCCACCGTGGGCGTGACGGGGGCCGTCAAACTCACCGAAAACCTGCGCCTCAACTACAACCTCGGCTACGATTTGGTGAACCAGTCCATCACCTACCCCAACATCACGTTCTTCCGCGACCTGCACTGCTGGCAAATTGCCGGCAACTGGATTCCGCTGGGGCAAACGCGGGGCTTCAACGTCACCATCTCGGCCAAAAGCAGCCTCTTGCAGGACTTGAAGCTCAACCGCAACCGCTTCACGCAGTACCAGTAGGGGCGGGGAGCGGCACCACCTTCGCCAAGCTTACCGACAGGTCCGCCACGCTTACCGACACCTTCGCTAGGCTTACCGACACCTTCGCCAGGCTTACCGACACCTTCGCCAGGCTTACCGACACCTTCGCCACGCTTACCGACACCTTCGCCACGCTTACCGACACCTTCGTTGGGCTTACCGACAGGTCCGCCAGGCTTACCGACAGGTCCGCCAGGCTTACTGACAGGTCCGCCAAGCCTACTGACAGGTCCGCCACGCTTACCGACACCTTCGCCAAGCCTCCCGACAGGTCCGTTGCTTACAAACCCTGGGGCAGCAGCGTTACGAACAACACGTTGGTGCGCTGGTCTTTCAGGCCTACTTGCCAGTCGCCCAAGCCCTGGTAGGCTACGTTGAGCTTGAGGCTGGCAACTTGGGCGGCGGGTACGGTGAAGCCGAATTCGCCGTCCTGGTTGGTGATGACGGCCTGGCCCGGCTTGCCGAGCGGAAACACGCTGGCCCCGGCCAGGGCCAGGTCGTTGGGACCCAGCACCACGCCCTTCACCGTCACGAGCTTGACGGGGGCCAGCCCGGCGGCGGCTTTGGCCGGGGCCGCCGCTGTTTTTTTAGCCGTTGCCGTTTCGGCGGCCGGCTTGCGGGTGGCCGGCGCGTGGCCGTTGGCCTGCACCGGGGCAGCCGTCAGCAGGCTGG
This sequence comes from Hymenobacter sp., assembly GCA_025362615.1. Classification (GTDB taxonomy): domain Bacteria; phylum Bacteroidota; class Bacteroidia; order Cytophagales; family Hymenobacteraceae; genus Hymenobacter. The sequence continues at coordinate 21,945 of JANYFQ010000438.1, forward strand.
CGGCGGCAAAAACGAACGAAGCGAGGAGGGTGGTGAGCGAGCGCATGAGGCGATAAAAAAGAAGTTGCGGAGGAGGCCGGGGCGGCGTTTTGCCCCTTCGACCCTACAAAGTTGGGGGCCGTCCAAACCGCCCAAACCGGAAAATAGCCGGTCTGCCCAAAAACGGGGGCGGGTGCCCGCTTATGCCGGGCCAACGCGCCGGCCGCCAGCCAACAGCTGCTGCTGGCCGACGAAAGCACCGTGCCCCGCCGCCGGCCATTGGCGGTGCCAACGGGCCGGTTCGTCGGAAAATGGACCGGGTTGCGGGCCGTCGGGCCGGGGCGGCGGGGCGGCGGGCGGCGGCGCAATCACCAAATTGTTGCCAGCTTTGTGCCCCCAACCGGCCCCGTCGGCCGTCCGGCCCCGCTCCCATGTCCCAGCACAAAGAAGTCAAGCTCGTCACCACCCACCAGTTGCTGGCCATGAAGCAGCGGGGCGAGAAAATCTCGATGCTCACGGCCTACGACTTTTCGATGGCCCAAATCCTCGACGGCGCGGGCATCGACGTGCTGCTCGTCGGCGACTCGGCCTCCAACGTCATGGCCGGGCACGAAACCACGCTGCCCATCACCCTCGACCAGATTATTTACCACGCCCAGGGCGTGGTGCGGGCCGTGAAACGCGCCTTTGTGGTCGTCGATATGCCCTTCGGCTCCTACCAGGGCAACTCCTCGGTGGCGCTGCAATCGGCCATCCGCATCATGAAGGAGTCGGGCGGGCACGGCGTCAAGCTCGAAGGCGGTGCCGAGATTAAGGACAGCATCGTGCGCATCCTCACGGCGGGCATCCCCGTCATGGGCCACCTCGGCCTCACGCCCCAAAGCATCTACAAGTTTGGCACTTACAACGTGCGGGCCAAGGAGGAAACCGAGGCCAACAAGCTCATCGAAGATGCCCGCCTGCTGCAAGAGCTGGGCTGCTTCGGCCTGGTGCTCGAAAAAATACCCGCCGCCCTCGCCCAGCGCGTGGCCGAAGAACTCACCATCCCCGTCATCGGCATCGGCGCCGGCCCCGGCGTCGATGGCCAGGTCCTCGTCGTCCACGACCTGCTCGGCATCACCAAAGAGTTCAAGCCCCGTTTCCTGCGCCGCTACGCCGAACTGCACGACATCATGACCGAAGCCGTGCAGCACTACGTGGCCGACGTGAAAAGCCGCGAGTTTCCGAGTAAGGAGGAGGGTTACTAGAACGGATAACGTCTATCATCCTGAGCATTCTGCGATTAAAGTAGAGACGAAGGGCCTTATCACGCTCGAACAACTCGTCCAGCGGTGACAAGG
>JANYFQ010000596.1 GCA_025362615.1 Hymenobacter sp.
GGCGGGGTTTTTGGCCATGCACCGGGCCGTGCGGGCGTTGGCCGTGCCGGCCACGCACCTGGCCGTCGATGGCAACCGTTTTTTGCCGTTGGCGGGCTACGACCACACCTGCGTAGTGGGCGGCGACGGCCTTTACCGGCACATTGCGGCGGCATCCATTCTGGCTAAAACCTTTCGGGATGAGCGGATGCGGGCCCTGGATGCCGAATTTCCCGCCTACGGCTGGGCGCAAAATGCAGGCTATCCTACCGCTGCGCACCGGGCGGCCATCCGGGCGCACGGGCCAACGGTGCATCACCGGCGGGGTTTTCGGCTTTTGAGGGATGAGTGAATGGTTTTGAATAATGAGTGAATGAGCGAATGAGCGAATGAGCGAATTGTTGGTTGGCAGTGCGTCACCTTGCGTCACCACACTATCAATTCACTCATCCACTCATTCGCTCATCCACTCATTCGCTCATTCACTCATTGCTTCAACTGAAGCAGGTCCAGAAACAGGCTGAAGCCGTCGATGTTGGTGCCGCCTTCGCCGAATTTTTCAAAGCTCAGGGGCTTGATGACGTAGCCGCTCACGGCGAGGTTACGGGCCTTGAGGCGGTCGTTTTCGAGGTCGGACGTGGTGGTGATGAAGACGTTGAGGTCGTTGAATTCGGGGTCGGCCCGTAAAAGCTCCAGCAGCTCCAGGCCGTTCATGCGGGGCATATTGATGTCGAGCAGCACCACGTTGGGCCGGGCGATTTTGGTTTCGCCGTTTTCGCCGCGCAGCAGGTTGAGGGCTTCGCGGCCGTTGCGGGCCTGCACCAGCGGCACGTCGATGTTTTGGCGGCGCAGCTCGCGCTGCACATTCATGACGTCCATCTGGTCGTCTTCAACCAGTAAAATAGAGGCGGATTGCATGGGGAGAGAATTACTAAATTGCTGAATTGTTTAATTGTTGGCTGTTCTGGGTTGGCTGTTCTGGGATATGTCCCGCAGTGGGCGCAGTGGTGAAACGCGGTGGGCGCAGTGCGGTTGTGGGCACGCAAGGGCAACAATTCAGCAATTTAACAATCAAACAATTAAAAAAACAATTCAACTCAGCACCTTAGGCCAGGTGAAGGTAAACGTGGCACCGGCCCCTTCGGCCGAAATCAGGCCGATGCGGCCGCCCTGGCGCTCCACTATTTTTTTGACGATGGCCAAGCCCACGCCCGTGCTTTCGCGGGTGTCGCGCTCGACCAGGGTTTGGAAGATGACGAACACCCGCTCGTGGTATTCCGGGGCGATGCCGGGGCCATCGTCGGCGACGGAAAATTGGTAAAATGCCCCGGCATCCTCGCAAGCGACGATTGCGCGGCCGGTTTCGGGGCGGTCGTGGTACTTGATGGCGTTGCTGAGCAGGTTGGTAAACACCTGCTGAAGCTGGACGCGGTTGGTGCTGAGGGTGGGCAAAAAGAAGGGCAGCTCGACGTGAAAACCAGCGGGTGGGGCAATGTTATCAATGATTTCGCGCAGCAACTGGCGCACGAACACCGTTTCGTCGGCTTCGGCCGTGCGGCCCACGCGGGCCAGTTCCAGGATGCCGGCAATCAGGTTTTCCATGCGCAGCACCCGCTGGCGCATCAGCCCCAGAAACTCGCGGATGTGGGGCGGCAGCCCGTCCTGGCCCATGTCTTCCTCAATCCAGCGCGAAGCACTTTCGATGGCCCGCAGCGGCGCTTTGAGGTCGTGCGAGACGACGTAGGCGAACTGGTCCAGCTCCTGGTTGCGGTTTTCGAGTTGGCTGATGTTGGCGTCCACGGTGCGGGCCAGCTTGTTGAGGGCCGTGGAGAGGACCGTTACTTCGTCGTTGGCTACGTCGGCTATTTGGGCTTTGTAGTCGCCGGCGGCCATGCGGCTGGCAAGCTGCAAGAGGCCGCGCAGGCGGCGGGTCAGCATTCGCACCATGTACACGGCCCAGGCCAGGCCCAGCACGAGGGCGGCCACGCCCATGCTGCCCGAAAGGAGTTGGGCGCGGTCGATGTCGGCCTGCAGGGTCTGACGCAGCCCGGCGCGGATGCGGGCCTCGTTGCGGTCGAAAGCGCCGAGTTGCCGGCGGATGTCGTCCATGAGCTTCTTGCCCGTCAGGTTTTCGGCCAGGGCGCGGTTCGGCAATCCTTCGAGGGCTATCTGGGCCGGGTTGTTGCGCCGGGCGGTGCGTTTCTCGCTGATGAGCAAGTGACTGTACGCCTTCCACTGCCCAAATACCGCCTCGGCTCGGGTCAGTGGCAGTTGCTGTTCTGGCTCGGCCGCCACGCGCTGGCGCAGCTCGGTAAATTTGCCCGTCAGGCGCTGCTGGCCTTGGTAGTAAGGTTCAAGCGTTGCC
>JANYFQ010000415.1 GCA_025362615.1 Hymenobacter sp.
CACCCACGCCGCCGTGGCCGACACCGCCGCCCGCCTCCAACGCGCCGAAGCCCTGGCCCGCGCCGTGGCCGACGATGCCGCCCAACGCCCCGCCCCGCCGCCGCCCGCCCCGCCCGCCGAAACCCTCAGTTCCGCCCAACGCCTCGAAGTGGAGCGCCTCGTGAGCCAGCGCGTGGACGAGGAGCTGCGCTGGCTGCGCCAGCAATTACCGGCCCTGCTCGCCGAAGCCGCCCAAGCCACGGCCAGCGGCCCGGCGGCAGCAGATGCGCCTCCTGCCAGCTAGAAACTACTGGCACAAGGTTACGCCGGGGCGGTTTGGCGCGGGCCTCCAGGCCCGTGCCGACTACGTTGGGGGCCTCTGGCCCCAATCGTTGAACGATGGACAACAGACAGGCACACAATTTCGGCCCAGGGTACGGGCCAGCGGCCTGCCAGTAGCCAACACGGGCCAGAAGCCCGCGCCAACCGCGTAACATCAGCGACTGACCAACGAAACCGCGTAAAACGACACTGCGCCCACTACAAAACAGCCCCCAAAACGACCAACAATTTAACAATCAAACAATTTAACAATTAACCATTGAAACTCCCCCTCATTCTCGCTGCCCTGGCCGCCGCCCCGGCCTGCCGCGCAACGTCCCCGACCGCCCAAAACACGCGCCCCGGCCGCGCCCCCCTCACCGAAATGAAAATCCCCGAACGCGCCGAACCCAGCCGCGCCTCCCTCCCGCCCCCAGCCTTGAAATACCCCGCCGCCCGCCGCACCGCCCAAACCGACACCTACCACGGCACCGCCGTGCCCGACCCCTACCGCTGGCTCGAAAGCCTCGACACGCCCGAAACCAAAAGCTGGGTAACGGCCGAAAACGAGGTCACGTTCGGCTACCTGGGCCAGATTCCGTTTCGCGACAAAATCCGCGACCGGCTGACCAAAATGTGGGATTTTGAGCGCTACTCGGCCCCCGTGGCCGACGGCGGCAACCTGTATTTCAGCAAGAACGACGGGCTGCAAAACCAGGCCGTAGTGTACGTGCAGGCCGACACGCCCGGTGCCAAGCCCGAAGTGCTGCTCGACCCCAACAAGTTTTCGGCCGACGGCACCACCGCCCTCGCCGGCTACGCCATCAGCAACGACCACCGCTACCTGGCCTACGCCACGAGCGGCGGCGGCTCGGACTGGCAGAAAGTGTACGTGATGGACCTCAAAACCCGCCAACTCCTGCCCGACTTGCTGGAGTGGGTGAAGGTGTCGGGTTTCGGCTGGGCCGGCAACGGCTTTTACTACTCGCGCTACGACGCGCCCAAAACCGGCGAGAACAGCCTGGCCGGCAAAAACGAGTTTCACAAAGTGTATTATCACAAGGTCGGCACCGCGCAAACGGCCGACCGCCTGGTGTACGAAGACTCCAAAACGGCCCTGGGCTTCCGCATCGCCGACGTGACGGAGGACGAACAATTTCTCGTCCTGAGCCTCACCGACGGCATCGCCGACGGCAACCGCCTGCAAATCCGCGACCTGACTGACACGAAACAAGCCGCCGCGTGGACGACGATTATGCCGTCGTACGAATTCAACAATTCGGTGATTGGCACCGCCGCCGGGCGGGTGCTGGTGTACACCAACTACCGCGCTCCGCGCTACCGCGTGGTGGCCATCGACCCCAAAAGCCCTGCCGAAGCCAACTGGAAAACCGTCATCGCCGAAGGCAAAAACAAGCTCGAAAGCATCAATCAGGTTGGCGGCCGGCTCGTGGCCGATTACCTCGTGGATGCCAGCACCCAGGTGAAGGTTTTCACCGAGGCTGGCAAGTTTTTGCACACCGTGCAACTGCCCGCCATCGGCACGGCCGGGGGCTTCGGCGGCAAGAAAACCGACCAGGCGGTATACTACTCGTTCACGTCGTTCACGTACCCGACCACGATTTATAAATACGATTTGGCCAGCAACGCCAGCACGGTTTTTCAGGCCCCGAAGGTGGACGTGAACCCGGCCGATTACGTGACGACGCAGGTGTTTTACCCCAGCACCGACGGCACGAAAATCCCGATGTTCATCACCCACAAAAAAGGCGTGGCTTTGGACGGCAAAAACCCCACGTACCTCTACGCCTACGGCGGTTTCAACGTGTCGCTCACGCCTGGTTTCAGCATCGCCCGGATGCTGTGGCTCGAAAACGGCGGCGTGCTGGCCATCCCCAACCTGCGCGGCGGCGGTGAGTACGGCGAGGACTGGCACAAAGCCGGCATGACGCCCAACAAGCAGAACGTCTTCAACGACTTCATCGCCGCCGCCGAGTACCTCAAAACCAACCGCTACACCGACGCCGACCACCTCGCCATCGCCGGCGGCTCGAACGGCGGCCTCCTCGTGGGCGCCACCATGACCCAACGCCCCGACCTGGCCCGCGTGGCCCTGCCCGCCGTGGGCGTGATGGATATGCTGCGCTACCAAACCTTCACCATCGGCTGGAACTGGGCCCCCGAATACGGCACCGTGGCCGATAAAGGCCAGTTCGAGAGCCTGCTAAAGTACTCGCCCCTGCACAACCTGCGCCCCGCCGCCTACCCCGCCACGATGGTCACCACCGCCGACCACGACGACCGCGTGGTGCCGGCCCACAGCTTCAAGTTTGCCGCCGCCCTGCAAGCCGCCAACACCGGCCCCCGCCCCCAACTCATCCGCATTGATGTGAACGCCGGCCACGGCGCGGGCAAAAGCACGAAGCTCCAAATCCAGGAGTGGGCCGACGTGTGGAGCTTCTGCTACGCGAGTATGGGCGTGGTGCCGGCGGTGAAGTAAGCGGACGGGTTTATGAAATTTTGGCTTCTGCTGTGTCTTGTTCGCTCGCCCCTGGCTGCTCGCGCTCAAGGCGTGTGGCCGCGAAACGCGAAGAACGAAATTGAATTTGTCGGCAAGTTACCGTGGCCGGCTAATGCCCAAACGGAAGCAGAGCGCCGGGCTGTAGTGAGGTGCTGGTATGAGGAGAAACTGACCGACATGGAGGCATCGGATAACTACGGCTTATCGCATCACGAATACCAGACGTGTTGCGAACTGCCAGGCAATGCATATTTCCCCGACGAAAG
>JANYFQ010000656.1 GCA_025362615.1 Hymenobacter sp.
GGGTTTTCAACCCGCGCGTACTGCCGTTGGATGCTCTAAAGACCACGAATAAGCCAGACTACGGCCCCGGTAGCGCGGGTTGAAAACTCCGCGTTGCTTTCTGCACAAAGCCAGACTACGGCCCCGGCAGCGCGGGTTGAAAACCCGCGTTACTTTCCGTACTGCGCGATGAAGGCGGCTTTTTGCCGCACGTACTCCGGCTGTACTTTGGCCGCATCCCAGCGCTCCTTAAAAATGGCGGCGGCGGCTACCTTGTCCAAGTCCGGCTCGGTGGTACGGGGCAGCTCGGGGCGGCCGTGGGCACCGCTCTGGCCCTTTTTGTCGGCGGGCACGGGGCCAGCGTATTTCTTGCCGCCCCGGTGGTTGGCGTAGCGCCGGGCGCGGGTGAACCCCATTTGCAGAAATTTCCGGGCCATGTCGGCCCCCACAAAATCGCCGTCGGCCAGATAAGCCTCAAACAAGCCCCAAATGGCGGCGCTCGACTCGGTGGCCGCCGCCGCGTCTTTGAAGCGCCAGTGGGGCAGAATTTCGGCCTTGTAGGGCTGCACCAGCAGCACACCCTGCTCGCCGATGCCCACGCGGTACAGCTCGGGGTGCTGCCGCAGGTCGAGTTGGGCGTAGTCGCGGGTGTAGTCGAAGGGCACGGGTGGTGGGGGCGGAGGTTGGTGTTGGGTTTTGGGTGTTGGGTGTTGGGTTTTTGATGTAGAAGGTGTGAAATCTAACTACCAAACACCCAACACCTAATACCTAAAATTGAATACCCAGACATTAATTTTTTTTGCGGGTCGAAGCAGCACCCTGCGGTACGCCGCCGGGCGCGGGCTACTCGCTGCGCCGCTGGACTTCTACGAGAAACAGGTGTTTTGTTTTCCTGCCTGAGTTTTCCACCTGCCTAATTTTTTTTGATTTAAATTTTTTAAAAAGACTCAATTATTCTCACTCACTAGGCCGGTTGATAAGTGGACAAGCGGCGCGGGTTACCCACACTGGGGGTAACGTGGGGGTAACAACGGGGCTGGCTACCGGCTATCCACCGGCATTGGGGAAAATAGAATGCTCACGGTAAGCATTTTGTGGTTGTTTTCCACTTGTCCCCGCGTTGTCCACCAATCCACTTTCCCACCAAATGGGGAAACGTGAATTGGCCATTTCTGTCCCTGGGATTGTCCCCGGTTGTCCCCATCGGGCGCTGTGGATAACGCCCCTGTGCGGCACGGCGGCAGGCCAAATAAAGTTGTGCCCCCTTTATCCCCGCGTGGCGGCAGTGTTTCCCCTGGGTTATCCACCAAAGTTGTTCGGGCCGTCGTAATGCGTGGATAAGCGAGTGGAAAACCTGGGGATTTCAGTCCAAAAATGGCCCCAGTAACGTGAGAGCAACTTTGGTTTTCCACAAAACGCTGGTTCTGGCGCGAGCTTACGCGAGGCGAAGCGGGAGCTTCGCAGTACAAGTGCTAAGCGCCTATCCAACCAAGCGGTGCGGGCGGGCAGCTTTTCGCCGCCCGCCCGCTTGTTGTCTGGTTCATCTGAGCTGACGTTCAACGATTAGCGGGCGGGCGGCGAAAAAGCCGCCCGCCCGCGCCGGCCCGTCTGCCCGGCCTGGTTGGATAGGCGCTAAAACGCTATTGCTTCCTCAATTTCCCAGTTGGCCCGCACTTGCAGGGGCTTGGGCAGCAGCCGCACCGGCTCGGCGGGCAGCCGCAGCAGCGGGTCGCCGTTGCGGAAGCGGCCGTTGTGGTCGGCGTCAATCAATACCCGCAGGCGGTAGGTGCCGGGGGGCAGGTTGTCGAACTTATAGCTGCCCTTTGGTGAAAGCAGTGCGCTAATAATTTGCAGCTTATCATCGAGCAGTTGCAGCTCGAAGGTGGTTTCCTGGGTCGTGATTTTGCCCGATACCATGCCTGTAGGGGCGGCATCAATGGGTGCGAAGCGCAGCGGGCGCAAGCGCAGGCTCTCGCCGGTGATGGTTTTTACGGCGGCGCTGTCGAGCTGAATTTCGACGCGGGTTTTGGCTTTCGTGTCTAGGCGCAGCGTGAGCAGGGTGCGGTCGGGGCTGAGGCTACCGTCGGCGGGCAGGCGCAGCGGGCGGCGTTTGACGGAGTCTTCGATAAGCGTGCCGATGGATTGCCCAGCCGTGAGCAACACCGGCACGGCGAACCGAAACTTCACCAGGCCCTGCCGATAAATCTCCCGGCCTTGGTTTTCAACTTGATAAAGTGTTTCGGGAGCCACTTTGCGGCCCACGGCGGTGGGCACCGGAAAACGGACGTTGAGCGTGTCGGGGGCGCTGGCGTTGCCGGTGCTGTCGGTGGCCACGAGCAGGTAGCGGCCGTCGGGGGTGGCGGCAGTTTTGAAGAGCGTGACCGTTCGCCCCCGGCGGTCGATTTGCACGGCCTCGGTGGCGGCGGGCGTGGCCCCGGCCAGGGGCGTAAGGCGCACACTGGCAATGCCTTCGTTGAAGTTGAGGCGCAGGCGGGTGGCGGCAGGCTCCTGGGTGGTGAGCAGCGGCGGCCGGCGGTCGGGCAGCACGAGCACGAGCGGCACGGTGCGCTCCACCGAGTCGATGGCAATTGGGGCGGGCAGGTAGGCCACGCGCTCGCCGTCGTCGAGGCGGCCGTTGGTATTTTTGTCGGCCACGGCGTACACATCGTAGCGGCCCGCCTTCAAAAACCCGAGCCGAAAATTGCCGTCCTTGTCGGTTCGGGTGAGGTAATACGGCTGGGCACGGCGCACGCCGGCCGTGTCGAGGCCGGTGCGGTAGAGGCCCACGGCGGCATCGGCCACGGGCGCGGCACTTAGCAATTCGGTGAGGCGGCCCCGCACGCGGCCCGAATCGAGCACGGCCCCGGTGCTGAAACTGAGCGTCGCGTTTTTGGCCGGCAGGCTCTCGGTAATGTCCACGATGGCCTCGCGGAAATTGAAGCTGTACGTGGTGTTGGCATCCAGCGGCTTGTCGAAAAGCAGCGTGATGGCGTTGCGCTCTTCGCGCAGCTTGTAGGGATTGTCGGGCGGTAGCTGGGGCGTGATGAGCAGGTTTTTGCTCAGGTCTTTGGTTTGCACGGCTTCCGAAAACAGCAGACGCACAAACTGTTGGCGCACGTTGCGGGCCGCGCTGTCGGGCGAGCTGCTGATGCGGCGCGGGGCCGTCAGGTCGCGCGGGCCGCCGGTAGGCGGGGCCACGGCGGCGCAGCCGACTGCGAAAGCCAGGCCCGCCATCATTCCCAAAATTTCAGCGCGAACGAACATTGTAAAGCAAGAGCGTGGAGAGCGAAAGCAGCAAAATTGCCCCCGAAATGCGGAATGCCAGCCGCCGCGTCACCGGGTCGGGCGCGTCGGCGGGCAGGCCGGCGGCGGACACAGGGCGGCGCGTGGTGTCGGGCGGCAGGGCCACCACGGTTTTGGGCGCGGGCCGCAGGGTGTCGGCGGGTGTTTGGGCCGTGAGGAGAAAGAGGAGCGCAAAAAGGCCGAGAAGTAACTTGGTCATCGGAGCGGCAAGGGCGGCGTGGACGGCGTGGTCTGACGACTCTTTCAGTC
>JANYFQ010000680.1 GCA_025362615.1 Hymenobacter sp.
CCGCCTTGCAAGGCCCGCACGATAGTCCAGAGGTTTTCGCGCAGTTGGGGCTGGCTCCGCATCAGCTCCAGGCGCTTGCGGGCCCCCACCACGAGCGGCATGGGCAAAGATTTGGCGAAAATCTGGCTCCGCATATTGTAGCGCAAATAGTCAATTACGCTTTCCGGCCCGGCCACGAATGCGCCGATGCTGGCCATGCTCTTGGCGAAGGTGTAAAAAATTACGTCCACGCCCTCAGCCACGCCCAAATGTTCGGCTGTGCCGGCCCCGGTGGGCCCCATCGTACCGAAGCCGTGAGCATCGTCCACAAATATTCGGAAGTCGAATTTCTTCTTCAATGCCACGATTTCGCGCAGCTTGCCCAGGTTGCCCGACATACCAAACATACCCTCGGTAATCACCAAAATGCCGCCGCCGGTTTCGCCGGTGATGCGCTTGGCGCGGACGAGCTGCTTTTCAAGATTTTCAATGTTGTTGTGCGGAAACACGAAGCGCTTGCCCTGGTGCAGGCGCACGCCGTCGATGATGCAGGCGTGCGACTCGGCGTCGTACACAATTACGTCGTGGCGGCTGACGAGCGAATCGACGATGCTCACCACGCCCTGGTAGCCGAAGTTGAGCAGCAGGGCGGCGGGCTTCTGCACGTAGTCGGCCAGCTCGGTTTCGAGCTGCTCGTGCAGTGTGCTGTTGCCGCTCATGATGCGGGCACCCATGGGGTAGGCCATGCCGTAGTCGGTGGCCCCATCGATGTCGGCTTGGCGCACGTCGGGGTGGTTGGCCAGGCCCAGGTAGTTGTTGAGGCTCCAGGTGAGGACTTCCTTGCCCCGGAACATCATGCGCGGGTTAATCTGGCCTTCGAGCTTGGGGAAGGTGAAGTAGCCGTGGGCGTAGTGCGAGTGCGAACCCAGGGGGCCGCGGTTGGCCGCAATCCGGTCAAAAATATCCACTGAAAAAGAGGGGGTAAGAGGGTGAGAGGAGCCACGTTGTGGCCCGTAGCCGCTACAACCGCGCCGGGCGGTGTTTTGCTTCAAGCCGCAAAGGTAAACCCGGCCCGGCGTTGGGCTATTTGGCCCCCAGAACCGCCAGGCCCCCGGCGGGGTTTGGGCAGGGCGCGGCGGCGGGCGGATGCGGTATCTTTGCAAAGGCACAACGGGCGCTTCAAGCCGGTGCTGATTTGACTTTTAATGCGTGCTCATGAACTCGATTTCCAACCCCGCCGGGATGCTGCAAAGCCCCGAATTTCAGGCGCGTTTTGAGGACGTGGTGCGCGGCACGGCCCGGCGCAACCACTCCTACATCGTGTACGTGGATGCCGAAGGGCGCACCGTGCGCGACTACCCGGCCACCGAAGAAGTGTTTGCCGTCAGCGACGATGACAAAATGCTGACGCTTTTGTCGTTGCACGGCCAGCCCGTGGGCGCGGCCCATGCCGTGACGGTGCCCGCTACGCCCACCCGCCTTCCGCAACCCGTTCTGGTGGTCCGTTAGGGCGATGGAAATGCGCCCTCAAAAGCCGGTCGTTTATATGTTTGCCGGGCCCAACGGGGCGGGCAAGTCGTCCATCTACGAGGCCAGCGACCATCGTTTCCCGCAAGTCAATGCCGATGTCATCCAGAAGGAAAACCCCGATTACACGCAAACCCGCGCAGGCATCGAAGCCGGCCGGCGCATCGAGGAACTGCTGAAAACTGGGGCCTCGTTCGCCACCGAAAACAACTTCTACAAAGCCAGCAACCTCAACGCCGTGACCCGCTACCAAGCCGCCGGCTACCGGGTCGAGGTGATTTAAGTGGGCGTGGCCTCGGCCGAATTGTGCCGCCTGCGAGTGGTCCAGCGCGTGGCCAACGGCGGCCACAACATCCCGGAAAAGCAGATTTTCGAGCGTTACCACGGCGGCTTGGCCACCATTCAGGCGCATTACCAAGTGCCCGACAAGCTCACGTTGCTCGACAACAGCGGCAGCGACCTGGCCCGCAACCGCCAGCCGCTGCTCACCCTCGAACACGGCCGCATCGTGCAGGAAGCCGCCGGGCTGCCGCCCTGGGTGGCGGCCATCCGCGACCATGTGCGGAGGTGAGGTCCTAGCGGTTGGCCGGTAAAAAAGTGGTCGGACGAATCGCCCGAAGGGCTTCG
>JANYFQ010000419.1 GCA_025362615.1 Hymenobacter sp.
CGGGCCCGGGCGGTGGGGCCGTTTGCCTTCCTGGGCAAGCCTTACAGCGGGCGGCTGCTGGTACACAGCATCGAGCTGGCTTTGCAGCATTTCGCCAGCGGTCCGGCGCTCAGCCCCGGGCCGGCCAGTGCCGAGCTGGCCGAAGGCGCGGTGCTACTGGGGGGCGTGTTTGTGCGCGAACAGCATCTGTACCTCAAAATCCCGTTTGCTGAGCTGGAGGTGCTGGAAGCCGACGGCAACTACCTGCACCTGCGCACGGCCAGCCGCAAGCACACCCTGCGCCTGTCGTTGGGCGAGATGCTGGCCCGGCTGCCGGCCGGTACGTTCTGGCAGGTTCACCGGGGCTTTGCCGTGCGGGCTGCCACCATCAGTGCCATTGATGCGCGGGCCAACACCATCCAGGTGGGCCGCCACACCGTGACCGTGGGCCGCCGCTACCGCGCCGAGCTGCTGGAGCGACTGGGGGGGAATACGCGCTAAGCGGCCGGGGCTTTGGGGGCGGCTTTTGTTGTTCGTCACCGGAAATGTGCGGTTCGCATACATTGATTTGGCGGTGCCCTGCGGGGAAAGGTATTTTTGAAGAAGCCCTCGCGGCGGCCTGTTTTCGGCCGTGCGGCGGGGGCTTTCGGCTTTGGTACGTCTTCCCCCTTACGTGTTCACCCGCATGTTCAAAAAACTACTTCCTGCGCCCCTTGTGGCGCTGCTGCTGGCCGCCGCGCCGGCCGCTTTCGCCCAAACCCCCGTCACCGGCGTGGGTATTGGCACCCCCACCCCCACCCAGACGCTGGACGTGAACGGCCAGCTGCGCGTGCGCGGCCTGAGCGGCACCGACAACCGCCTGCCCGTGGTACTGCCCGACGGCACGCTGGGCGTGAGTGCGCCGGTGTACGGGGCCACGGCCACGGCCGCCCTGCCCACGGCCGCCGCCGGCAGCATCAGCGCCCCCAACTTTCCGGTGCGCGTGGCCCTGAGCGGCGGCCGGGCCTACGTCATTTGCCAGGGCAACAACCTGCTGCGCGTGTACGACGTGGCCACGCCCAGCGCCCCGGTGCTGCTGGGCACGGCCAGCACGGGCACCACCTCCTCCGGCTCGGCCAGCAACCCCTCGGGCGTGGCCGTGAGCGGCGGCCGGGCCTACGTGGTGTGCGCGTCGAGCAGCGTGTTGCAGGTCTTCGACGTGTCGGGCACCGGCAACCCGGTGCTGCTCGGCGCGGTGGCCACCAGCGACAGCCCCCAGGCCGTGGCCCTGAGCGGCACCACGGCCTACGTGGTGAGCACCACCCTGAACCGGATGCAGGTGTTCGACGTGGCCGGGAGCGGGGCCCCGGTGCTGCTGGGCTTCGTGGGCGCGGGCGGCCAGCCCCGCAGCGTGGCCGTGAGCGGCAGCCGGGCCTACGTGGCCAACAACAACGGCTCCTTGCAGGCCTTCGACATCACCACGCCCAGCGCCCCGACGCTGCTGGGCGCGGTGAACACGGGGCCAAACAGCTTTCCGGTGGCCGTGGCCGTGAGCGGCACCACGGCCTACATGGTGAGCGAGTTCACCAACATCCTGCAAGTGTTTGACGTGGCCGGGGCCGGCGCCCCAATCTTGCGCGGCACCGTGGGCACGGGCAGCGTGCCGAGCGACGTGGCCGTGAGCGGCACCACGGCCTACGTCACGAACCGCAACTCCGACAATCTGCAAGTCTTTGACGTGGCCTCGGCCAGTGCCCCGGTTTCGTTGGGCACCGTGGGCACCGGCAGTCGGCCGCGTGGCCTGGCCGTGAGCGGCACCACGGCTTTCGTGGTGAACTCGATTAGCAGCACCTTGCAGGCGTTCGCTTTCGCTGGCCCGCCGCGGGTGGTGGCCGTGAGCGCCGACGGCACGCTGGGCTCGGTGCCGGCCCCACTGCTGAGCATCAGCGGGCAAAACCTGAGCCTCGCCGGCGGCAATACCGTTACCTTGCCCGCCATCGCGGGCCCCGCCGGGCCGCAGGGCGCAACTGGCGCCACCGGGGCCACGGGCGCGACCGGCGCCACCGGGGCCACCGGCCCGGCCGGCACCAACGGCGCGGCGGGCGCCGACGGGGCCGCCGGCCCGCAAGGCCCCAC
>JANYFQ010000431.1 GCA_025362615.1 Hymenobacter sp.
CTGCATTTCTGGCCGAAGGTCAAAATATCGTACCCCACCGAATTGCGCGGGCAGGCCTACGTGGGGTCGCTCAACTGGCTGCTCTGCGCCGGCTGCGTGGGCGTGACGCTCTACTTCCGCGAGTCGGGCCGGATGGAGGCCGCCTTTGGGCTGGCCGTCACCGTCACGATGCTCATGACCACCGCCCTGCTGGCGTATTACCTCTGGATGCGGCGCGTGAACGTCATCGCCCGCACGGCCCTCATCGGCCTCTACGTCGTCATCGAGGGGGCTTTTCTGGTGGCCAACCTCCGCAAGTTTCCCGAAGGCGGCTGGCTGAGTGTGCTGCTGGCGGCCGTCATCCTGGCCGTAATGGTGGGCTGGATTGAGGGGCAGCGCATCCGCAACGACCTCACCGAGTTTGGGCCGCTGGCCGACTGGCTGCCGACGCTCAAGGAGTTGAGCGGGGACGAGTCGGTGCCCAAGTACGCCACGCACCTGGTGTACCTCACCAAATCGGCCGACCCGAAGCTGGTCGAGAACGGCATCATCCACTCCATTTTCAAGAAGCGCCCCAAGCGGGCCGATGTCTATTACCTCGTCCACGTCCACACCACCGACGACCCTTATACCCGCCGCTACCGCGTCGAGCACATCGTGCCCCAGGACCTCATCCGCATCGATTTCTACCTCGGCTTTCGCGTCGACCAAGCCGTGAATTATATGTTCCGCCAGGTCGTCGGCGACCTGGTGCGCAACCACGAAGTTGATATCAAAAGCCGCTACGAAAGCCTGCGCGGCCAGGACGTGGTGGGCGACTTCCAGTTCGTGCTGCTCAACAAAACGCTGCCTTTTCAGCACCTCCTCAAAGGCTGGAGCCGGCTGGTGCTGCGCCTGCACGGCGGCCTCAAGTGGCTGGGCGCAAGCGAGCAGGAAAGCTTTGGGCTGGATAACTCCTCGTTCGCCGTCGAAAACGTGCCGTTGCAAATGCCCAACCGGCCCGAGCTGCAGCTCACGCGGGAGTAGTGGGTTTGGGGCCTTTGCTGCTCCTTGCCAATCACTACCGCACAACTACGGCCCCTTACTGCGCCGCGCCCGGCACCAATTCGCCGCCAACGCGCCGGAGGCGGGTTTCGGCCTCTTTGGCCTGGTAGCGGATGTCGAGCAGGCGGGTAGCCGCGTCGAGGCGTGCGCGTTGGGCCTCGCGCAGGGCCAGCGGCGTGAGCAGGCCGAGGCGGTAGCGCTCGAAGGCAATGTTGGCGTTTTCCTGGGCCAGCTTGATGTTGTCTTCTTCGAGCTGCAATAGCTGGAGGCGGTTCTGGTAGCGGATGAAAGCCTGGGCCGTTTCGGCATCGAGCTGCAACGCGGTTTGGCTTAGGCGCAGGCGGCTTTGCTCTTCCCCGATGCGGGCGTTTTGCTCCTGGCGGCGGCGGTTGAAGCCGTCGAAGAGGGGCAGCGCCGCCTGCACCCCGTAGTTGAAGCCCTGCACCTGGTTGGTGCTGGCGGTGAGGACGGTGCCGGCAAAAGCGGCGTTGTTGATGTTGCGGGTGAGGCCGTAACCGCCCACCAGCCCCAGTTGCGGGAAGCGAGCGGCCCGCAGCAGGCGGCGGTCGTAGGTGGCCACGTCCACGCCCAGCCGGGCCTGGGCCAGGCGGGGGTTGCGGGCCGCCAGGTTTTGGGCCACTTGGTCGGCGCGCAGGTCGCGGGCCACCACAATGCTGTCGGAGGCCCGAAAGTCCTGGCGCGGGGTGCGGCCCAGCAGGGTGTTGAGCGTGATTTTGGCCGCCGCCAGGGCTTCCTGCTGCTGCACGAGCAGGCTGCGGTCGGCGTTGTAATCGACGCGGGCCGTCAGCACCTCTACTTTGGCGCTCACGCCCACGTCCACCCGGGCCTGGGTGAGGTCGATGCGGGCCTGGCCGATGCGCTGGGCTTCTTCGAGCGCCGCTATTTTGCCGGTTTCGCGCACCACGGCAAAGTAGGCGTTGGTGATGTCTTCCACGGTTTCCTCCACCGTGGCGCGGGTAATTTGCTGCTGCTGCCCGCGCAGGGTTTTCAGCCGGTCGTGGGCGATGAACATCCCCAGGCCGTCGAACACCGTCCAGCCCAGCGTCGCGTTGGTATTGAAGGCGTTGGACGTGGCGCCGTTCACAATGCGTGGGGCGTTGTCGCCGAACTGCTGGTTGATGTTGTTGTTGTTGAACGTCCGGGTCAGGTTGCCGGTGAGGCGGGGGAGCTGGCCGGCGTTGCCCCGGCTCACGTTGTTGCTGGCAATAACCTCGTCCTGCTGCGCGAGCAGGATGCCGTAGTTGTGCGCCAACCCTTCCGCAATAGCCTGTTGCAGCGAGAGCGGGGCCGCCGGGGCCACGGTAGCGGGCGGCGCCAGTTGCTGGGCCTGGGCGAGGGCGGTAGTCAGCAGGAAAAAGAGAAGCAAAAAACGGGGCATGAGTGGTTGTAAGCTAGTATTACGCGGTAACTGCGGTTGGCGCGGGGCTGTGCCCCGTGCCGAAGTGCTGCGGGTTTTCAACCCGCCCCCCAGGCCGAAATCGTTGCACCGAGCCGTTCAACGATTGCAGGCTGGAAGCCTGCGGCACTTCGGCACGGGGCACAGCCCCGCGCCAACCGCGTCATATCGGCCCTAAGCTGGCAAGGCCGGTTCGGCTTGTTTCGCCCCCTGCCTGTGCTTTTTGGCCGTGGCGAAGTACGAGTACATCACCGGCACTACGTAGAGCGTAAGGCCGGTGGCGAAAAACAGACCGCCCACCACCCCGATGCCCATGGCCCGGCGGCTGAGGGCCCCCGCGCCGGTGGCAATGGCAATGGGCAGAATGCCCAGAATGGCGCAGAGCGACGTCATCAGAATGGGCCGGAAGCGGGCCGTGGCCCCTTCCACCAGTCCGGTCAGGTAGTCCACGTTGTGGTGCTCGACGCGCTGGTTGGCAAACTCCACGATGAGGATGCCGTTCTTCGTGACGAGCCCCACGAGCATGATGATGCCGATTTGCGAGAACAAATTCAGCGTCTGGTTGAAGTACCACAGGCTGAGCAACGCGCCGGAAAGGGCCAGCGGCACCGTCACCATGATGACGAGCGGGTCGCGGAAGCTCTCGAACTGGGCGGCCAGCACCAGGTAAATCAGCACCAGGGCCAGGCCGAAGGCGAAGAGCAGCGAAGAGGAGCTTTCCTGGAAGTCGCGCGAGGCGCCGGCCAACTCCGTCGAGAAGGTGTCGTTGAGGCTTTTATCGGCAATGGCCTGCATGGCGGCGATGCCGTCGCCCAGCGTTTTGCCGGGCGCGAGCGAGGCCGAAAACGTGGCCGAGTTGTAGCGGTTGAAGCGGTAGAGCTGGGGCGGCGTGCTGCTCTCTTCGAGCCGGATTACGTTGTCGAGCTGCACCAGTTGGCCCAGGTTGTTCTTCACCGACAGCAGGCGCACGTCCAAGGGCTGGTTGCGGTCGGCGCGGGCCACCTGACCGATAATCTGGTACTGCTTGCCGTTGCGGATGAAGTAGCCGTAGCGCTGCCCGCTCAGGCCCGCCTGCAAGGTTTGCGAAATGCTTTGCACGCTTACGCCCAGGCTCTGGGCCTTCGCCCGGTCGATGTTGACGCGCAGCTCGGGCTTGTTGAACTTCAGGTTCACGTCCACGAACTGGAAGGTGGGGTCGAGCCGGGCCGCGTCCAGAAACCTGGGTACGGCCTCGCGCAGCTTGTCGAAGTCCTGGTTTTGCACCACAAACTGCACCGGCAGGCCGCCCCCGCCCGAGCCAATGCTCTGGTCCTGCGACACCGACGTGCGGGCCGCCGAAAGCCGCTTCACGCCGGCGCTCAGGCCCTTGGCGATGTCGTCCTGGGTTTTCGGGCGCTGGTCGGCCTCCACCAGCAGCACCCGGGCAATGCCCGCGTTGGAGCCGCCGCCAAAGCTCGGCGACGTGACGGCGAACACGCTGCTCAGGTTGTTGCCGCCCACCGAGTCGGCCACCAGCCGGGTAGCCTCGGCCATGTAAGCGTCCATGTACTCAAACGAAGCACCTTCCGGGCCGGTGGCGTTGAGGTTGATGCGGCTGCGGTCTTCCACCGGGGCCAGCTCCGAGGGGATGGCTTTGAGGAAAAACCAGATGCCCGCGCCCGTGCCCGCCACCACCAGCCAGGCCAGCCAGCGGCGGCGCAGAAACGTGAGCAAGCTGCTGCGATAGGCCCCCACCAGGCCCTGAAAAAAGGGCTCCGTTTTGCGGTAAAACCAGTTGTGGGTTTGCTGGCGGCGCAGCAGCCGGGCGCACATCATGGGCGTGAGCGTGAGCGACACGAAGGCCGAAATCAGCACCGAGCCGGCCACCACAATGCCAAACTCGCGGAACAGCCGCCCGGTGATGCCCGTCAGGAACACCACCGGCAGAAACACCGCCGCCAGCACCACCGTGGTGCTCACCACGGCCATCAGAATTTCTTCCGAGCCCCGGATGGCGGCCGTTTTGGGGTCTTCGCCCTCCTCAATGCGGGCGTAAATATTCTCCAGCACCACAATCGCGTCGTCCACCACCAGCCCGATGGCCAGCACAATGGCCAGCAAGGTCAGCACGTTGATGGAAAAGTCGAGCAGGTACATCACGAAGAAAATGCCCACCAGCGACACCGGAATAGCCACCACCGGGATGATGGTGGAGCGCCAGTCGCGCAAAAACAAAAAGATGATGACCACCACCAGCCCAAACGCCTCCAGAATGGTGTGCTCGACCTCGGTAATTGACTTGCGGATGAACACCGAGTTGTCGAAGCCCGGCTTGAGCACCAGGTCCTTGGGCAGGTCTTTGGCGTACTGGGCCAGGCGTTGGTTGAAGGCGTCGGCAATCTCAATCTGGTTGGAGCCCGGCTGCGGAATGATGGCCAGGCCCACCATCGGCACGCCGTTTACCTTGAAGATGGTTTGGTCATTTTCGGGGTACAGCTCGGCGTAGCCGATGTCGGAGAGGCGCACCAGCGAAACGTCGTCTTTGCGGATGATGAGGTCGTTGAAGTCCGCCACCGTCGAGAGCCGGCCCATGGTACGCAGCGTGAGCTGGGTGTTCTGGCCCTGCACGGCCCCGCTGGGCAGCTCCACGTTTTCGCGGGTGAGGGCGGCCTGCACGTCCACCGGGCTCACGCGCAGGGCCGCGAGCTTCACCGGGTCGAGCCACAGGCGCATGGCGTATTTCCGCTCGCCGTACACCCGCACTTCCGACACGCCCGGAATGGTCTGGATGCGCTCCTTGAGCGTGTTGTTGGCGTAGTCGGTCAGCTCCAGCAGCGTGCGCCGGTTGCTGCTGAGGTAGGTCAGCACGATGGGCTGCGAGTCGGCGTTGGCCTTGCTCACCACCGGCGGGTCGATGTCGCGCGGGAGGCGGCCCTGGGCCCCCGATACTTTGTCGCGCACGTCGTTGGCGGCGCTTTCCAGGTCGGCGTCGAGGTCAAACTCCACCGTAATCTGGGTGCGGCCGTCGCGGCTGTTGGAGGTCAGGTTTTTGATGCCGGCAATGCCGTTGAGGGCTTCTTCGAGCGGCTCCGTCACTTGGCCCTGCATCACGTCGGCCGAGGCCCCGGTGTAGCTCGCCTGCACCGTAATAATGGGCGGGTCCACGCTCGGGTACTCCCGAATGCTCAGGTAGCGAAACCCGATAACGCCGAAAATGACGATAATCAGGCTCATGACGATGGCGAGAACCGGGCGGTTGATGCTGGTGCTGGATAAGCTCATAAATTTATACAGGACTTAGGCTAAGGGCGTTTTGCGCCGTGAAGCTGTCTCTAAAATCGGCGACGATGAAGCTGGCGCTGGCGCGCGTTTTTAACGCGCTGCCGCCTGGCTTCGCGTCTCCGACGCGCGGCTTGAACGAGGGGGCCGCCCTTTGCGCGAG